>VBLV01000166.1 GCA_005879045.1 Methanobacteriota archaeon
CGTGCGGGTGTCCGGCTGAATCAGTGTGGTCGCCGGCGTCACGACGATCGTGTACGATCCGTCCTGGGTGGTCGGGGGCACCGTGATCGACCCGATGAAGAAGCCGTCAGTCGCCGACATCGTGGAGTTCGTCGCGAGGACCGTGGCTCCGCTGCGCAACTCGATGTTCAAGACGACGCCGCCGATGCCGTTCGAGCCCGAGTCCCGGACGTATCCCGTGACGCCCAGCGAGTTGCCGGAGACGACCGATTGGCCGCTCGACGGGGTCAGAATCGCGGTGAACCCGGCCGGCGGTGGCTGGACGGTCAAGGTGATGTTGGCGAAGTTGTTGCTCTCTTGCGCGGCTCCGCCCTCGTTGATCGTGTTGTCCGGGTCGACGATGAGCTCGAGCGTGTGCGCCCCGAGCGCGCTGATGCCCGCCACGTTCAACGTCTGGTTGAGGGACGTGACGACCGTCAGGCCATTCACTCGGGCGACCTCGTTCGCGCGGTTTCCGTCAAGATAGGCCCCGACCGAGACCGCCGTCGCGGTGGTCTGCCCCTGGTTCGAAATCAGGGCGTACGCCGTGAAAGGCTGGTTCTGCAGGACCGTCATCGTGGCGCTTCCGGGCTGGACCGTCAGGTCCGGTCCCGTGCGCACCTGGATGGGGAGAGACACCGAGACCTGCTTCGTGTTGTCGTCCGCGGTGATCGCCGGGTACGGATCGAAGCTCACACCACCGGGGCCCGTCGTCGCCCCAAAGGCGACGGTCAGCTGGTAGTTGCCGAACGATTCCGCGTTCGGTAGGCTCGCGGTCGTGATCAGGTCCGTGTACAGCGGAATCCTGGCGAGGCCGTTCGCATCCGTCCGGTTCCACGCGTTCGCGCCGCTCGCGGCCTTGCCGAGGTACGAGAGGGTCCGGGCGCTCGGCGTCGCGGAGAGACCGTTGTCCGGATACTGGGCCGTCGTCGTGCTCGGGCTGAGGGTCGACCAAATCGTCGCGCCGCTCACCGGGAACCCGGTCGAATCGACCACGGAGGCTCGCAGCCACCGCAGCAGAAACACGTTTCCGCCCGCGGCCTGCGGTACGTAGGCCGGCTGCCACGACGACTTCAGGACCGGGTCCTGAGTGCGGTCGATCGTGACATTGTACAGGTAGGCGTTCGAGGTGCCGTCGACCCGCAGCGTGTTGTGCAACCCGAGGACGTTGGAGAAGTCGACTCCGATGTACGTGTCGTAGGCAAACAGGTTGCTCGTCGCGGTCAAGCCGACGTTGCCTTCGATGGGGCCCGTCGCGTTGCCGCTGCTCGCGCTCGCGTTCTCATAGATCCGCTCGATGCGGGATCCGTAGAGGCTCGCGGTCGTGGACGCCCAAGAGATCAACGGACTGTCGTCGTTGTCGTCTTGGTACACGCCGAGGCCGAAGAGCTCGGTCGACGAGAAACCGGTGATTTGCGAGCCGGTGATGTCAATCGTCGCGCCGGTCGCGTTGAACCAACCGGGGAATTTCACGATCGCGCCATTCTTCATCGCGAAGTGGCTGCCTGCGCCGGACACCGTGAAGGCGAGCTTCAGGTACGGATTGATTGCATCCGTCTGGGTCGTGACGATCGAGTGGTCGAGGACCAGTTCGCCCCCCGCGTTCACGTTGAGCGCGTAGCCTTCATGAGACGTATCCTTGGAGAAACTCAAACCTCCGTTGACCAGCGTGAGGCTGCCTCCGGAGTTGATGTTAATCGAACCGTCGACTGAATAGACGATTCCTGTGCACACCTGCGCGGTCGTGATCGTCCAGTCCCCGGTGATGACGCCACTGACCTGGTCGCAGGTTCCGGCCCGCGCAGCGGGACTGAGTGCCACAAAGGCGGCGAAGAGGCCACCCAGGGCGACGGACCAAATGATCAAACACGTCACGGCCTTCCCATTCCGTTCGGATCGGCTAGACAACCCAAGACCTCCTGAGGTCGAGTCGGCCGAACGCATCCGGAGGACTACGACCGGTGGACATGTTGCGCGGGCCATCCGGGGCTTCTTTATAAATAGGTTACCGCGCGATTATCTATCCCGATACGCACCTGTTCTCACGCGGAAGAATAGCGCTGGAATATGGAGAGAATGCTTTTATCATCTCATGCGGATAGAAATCGCCGAAAATCGTGGAAATTCGACCGAAAAATGTGAGAAAACCGAATGGCCTTGAGCCCGCGCGTCGCGTTAGCGTTGACTCGACCACCCCGCTCAGATCACTTTCTTCTTCATGACCTTCTTCACGCTGACCGGGACCTTCTTCGAGCCCTTGTCGTCTTCCGCCATCCGGTGGCCGCACGCGTAACACATGATCGCATCGGACGAGATCATTGTGCCGCAGGCCGGACAGGGGATCTCCGACTCGCCTTCCGTCTCGGATGTTTCCTCTACGGCCGCCTCGTCCTGGAGACGGTGGCCGCACGCGTAACACATGATCGCATCGGACGAGATCATTGTGCCGCAGGCCGGGCACGCGATTTCTGATTCGCCGCCGGAAGCGGACTGCGCCTGGACGGCGACCTTCGCGACGGGTTTCGCCATCTGCGCGACCGCGACCGGCGCCTGCGCGGCGGGCTTCGCGACCGCGGGCGCCGGAGTGGATGGGACCGGTTGGGGCCGCAATCCCGTGGACGGCACCGAGGTGGTGGGCGCCGGTCTCACGGAGACGACAGGCCCAGCAACGGGGGTCGCAGGCATCGTCTTCATCGCCTGTTCTTGGGCGATCAACTGTTTCTCCCGCTCGAGGAGCCGCTTCCCTTCTTCGGCAATCTTCGCGCGGGCCGCGGCGAAGTTTTCCTCTTCGGCCGCGAGCCTCTTTTCGCGCTCCATGAGCTCGCGGTTCCGACCGATCTGCGCATCGAGCGTGGCCTTCTGGTCTTCGAGGAGCTTCACAATCTGCTCCTGCCTCGCGGCAATCTCGGTCTTCCGCGCGGCGATGTCCTTCACATGGGTGACCGCCTCCGAGTCCCGTCGGGCGATGTCCTCTTCCCGCCGCACGAGGGATTCGAGGCGCTTGGCGAGTTCCTGCTCGCGCGACACCAGCGAGTTCTCCTTCGCGAGCACCTGTTGTCGCGTGGAATCGAATTCGTGTTCCCGGTCGGCGATCCCGAGTTCGCTCTGCTCGAGCTCTTTCTCGCGCGCTCGCAGCCCTTTCTCCCGGCCGACGAGGGAGTCCCGCTCTTCCGAGAGCGAGGTCCGTTCCTGTTCGAGGACTCGGCGGTCTTCCTCGATTTTGGCGGATTGATCCTGAAGGGCCGCCTCGCGCTCCCTTCGGTTCGCATCCTGGGACTTCAGGCTTTCTTCCACTTTCTTCAGTGCGTCTAGCGCGTCTAGGATCGATCCTTCGGCCATTTACGGTGCCCTCCGATGTTCGTGCATGGCGCCGAGCCTTCCAGGCGCGGCGTGTGAATGTCGCTCATGAATTCCCTCCCGCTTCGAAGATTGGACCGAGGACGGTGAGCCCGCCTTTCCGGACTTCGATCGCGTGTTTCTCCATTGAGTGATCGACGGATCGCATCTTCTCGACCTGGAGATATCGCACGAGCTTCCCGCGAGACCGGTCCAGTCCCAGCACGACGATGCCATCGACGAGAAATCCCTCGTTCCCGAGGAGCTGACTCTCCCCGTTCGGCGCCCGCTCCATGACCACGAGGCAGGTGAGTTCGTTGTCCCGCAGCATCTTGAAGAAGTAGAACATCCGCTTGCGCATGTTGGTCGTGTTCTCCATGAGCGAATACAGCGCGCCGAGAGAGTCGAGGGCGAACAGCTTGAACTTGTGACCGTGCACCTTGCGATAGTGACCGATCATCCGCTCGATGAAGGCGAGGTAGTCCGTCTGGTCTTCCGGGCCGACGACCGCGTCGATCTCCCGGAGGTCCGTGAAGTCGCTGATTTGCATGTTCATCGAGAGCTCGACGCCGAGGGACTCCATGTTCCGCAGGTGCGACTGGACCGTCTCCTCGAGAGTGGTGTACAACCCGAACTCCCCGGTGTCTTTCAAGTACCGCGACATGAGCGTGTAGCAAAACGAGGTCTTCATCGACCCGGGCGGGCCCGTGACGAGGATGATCTTCGGTGGGACGATGTCGCTCCGAATCACTTTGTCCAGACCGTCGATTGCACTGCGAAACGCCATGGCCGCGCCGGATACGCATCACACGGGGGCAAGGCTCACTTAATCGTTTTGCGCTGATTATCTGGGCTGAGGACTTATCATTCTCTGGACTGAGTCCGGAAAGTCTTTGTACGCAGTTTCCAGATAGAAACGTGTCGACGAGTTCGAGGTGTCGGCTTACGCCAGCGAAAGAAACGAAAGTCTGTCCCGTCTGTGACACTCCAATCGACGCGGACGCGCGCGTGTGCCCTTCGTGCCAGACGGACCTGACCTTGTTCGACATCGGCGGAAGCATGGATCCGGTCGACATGCCCGTGAAGGACGGTCGGAGCATCGATGAGATCCTCGCCTCGATCATGGAAGGCAAGGAAGACCACCGCGAAATCTTCGAGACGCTCAAGAACGTCGCCCGCGAAACCCCAGAATCGGCGGAGGTCGGGGCCGAGGCGAAACCGAGACCCGTCACGGAGGCCGCGGCCGATCTCGGCGAGCAGTTCCTCTGCCCCGTCTGCGAGACGCTGGTCTCGGCGGACGCGACCGTGTGTCCGGGCTGCGGGGCGGAATTCTCCGAAGGCGAATCGACGGAATACGAATGCCCCGTCTGCAAGACCTCGGTCCCGGCGGACGCGGACCGCTGCCCGAGTTGCGGGGTTCGATTCGCGGAAGACGCGCAGACCGTGACCGCCCCGATGGGGAAAATCCGTGGTCCACCCCCGGTCGTCGAGACCGTCCGGCCGGAGGCTCCCATGACGCGCTCGTTCGCAGGTCCCGCGGCCACCGCGAAGCCGGCGCGGAGCCCCCTCCAGAACCGGATCGACCAGTTGCGGCGGACCCGACGGGAATCGGAACGCCGAATTCCATCCGGAGACCGAAAGCTCCTCTACCGCGAACTCCCGAAATTGGTGAACGAGGTGAAGCCTCTCCTCGTCTCGGCCAAGCGGATCGGGCTCGAGATCGAAGAAGGGAAACGGATCATCAACGACGCCATCCAGGCGGGCAAGGGACGCGACATCGAGCGAGCGGTCACGCTCATCGCGGACGCCCGACGCACGCTCGACGTGGCGTTCGTCGACTTCATCGGAGGCCAGATCGACACGTTCCTCCAGGAACTGCGCGCCGCGAAAGGGGACGCGGGCGTCCAGGCGGCAACCCCGAAGCTCCAAGAGGCCGTCGGTCGGCTGGAGGCGGGCGACTACGACGCGGCTTGGGACCGGTTCCAGTTGGCGCTCGGCACGTTCCAGACCGATGCGAGGGACTTCCACGAGGCCCGCCAGATGATCGATGGCGGCGATCGCCTCGCGCGCGAGGCGCGGGCCATGGGGATGGACCTCCGCGACGCGGAGCGACTTCTCCGCCAAGGCCGCGAATCGCTCGACCGGCGGGATGTCACGGGCGCGCTCCGGTTCGGGAAGCAGGCGCAAGAGCGCATGAAGCGAGACGTCCCGGCGTTCGTCCAGGAGGAGATGCGGAAAGCGCGCAACGAACTCTTGGACCTGAAGGTCCGAGGCAACAACCTCTCCCGACCCATCAGCATCCTCAAGGACGCAAGCGCCCTCGTGAAGCGGGAGTCCTGGGGAGATGCGCTCCGCCAGATTCGCGAGTTTCACAAGGCGGTTCAAACTCTCGAGTAGGTCCTTCGACGATCACGGATACCGGATCACTTCCATCTCGCGCTCGAGCGTCTTGAGCTCTTGGTCCTTGAGCGTCGCGGGCCCGAGGGAGATGATGAACGCATAGCGACTCTCGGAGATCGCATCGAGCAGCCGCCGGACGAACATCAGCACGGCGTCGAACGAGCTGTTCGAAACCAGGTATTCGATCCCGTCCAGGAGGATGGCGCCGCGCGTTTGCTTCCCCATGAAGTCCTCGATCTCGTAGACGATCCGCTCGAGCGCGGGCGCGATCGTTTCCTCCGCGGATCCCTCGCGGTCCGTGAGCCATAGGACGCGTTCCGTCGGCAAGTCGTGGGCCTGCCGCACGCGTTTCGGGTTCGTGCGGGTGATGACCAGGCCGCCGCCCCCGCCACCGAGGAAATCCGTCAAGAGGCGGAACGCCCTCGCGGGTCGCTCCTCCTCTATCAGGTAGCTGCGGCCTGGTGTAAGCTCGTGGCTTGCCGTCGCGGACGTTGGCAGACCCTCCGCCCGCTCGTCGGCGATCCGTTCAGGCACCGGTTGCGGGGTCGATACCGGGGTCGGTTCCGCGGTCGCACCGGACAAGACTTCGCGGGCGAGATCCTGGGTGAGTGGGCGATGCATCAACGACGAGAACGCGACGACCCGATTGAAGGCCCCACCGAGCTCTCGGACGTTGTTGGCCACGAGGTTCGCGATGCACGTCAGCACTTCCCCCTCGATGGCGATGTTCTCGTCGCGGGCGCGACGCTCGAGGATCGTGACCCGCATCAGGAGGTCCGGAGGCTCGATGCCCGCGACGAGCCCGGATTCGAAACGCGAGATCAGGCGCTCATCGAGGTTCGGGATCGCCTTCGGGGCGCGGTCGCTGGCCAGGACGATTTGCTTCTGCGTGTCGTGCAAATCATTGAACGTGTGGAAGAGTTCCTCGTGAATCTCCGGCATGCCGCTGAGGAACTGGATGTCATCGATGAGCAGGCAGTCCATGCCGCGCATGCGTTCCCGGAACGCGGACAAGGTGCCGACCTCCTTCGCGTTGGCGAGGCTCGATGCGAACGTTTCGCAGGTCATGTACTGCACTTTCGATTCCTTCGAATGGGACGCGATGTAGTTCCCGATTGCGTGGAGGAGATGGGTCTTCCCGAGGCCCGGGCCGGACGTGATGAGGAGCGGATTGTACTCCTTGGCCGGCTGCTTCGCGACCGCGACCGCGGCACCGTGGGCGAACCGGTTGCTCTCTCCGACGATGAACGACTCGAACGTGTGCGTCTGGACGAGATTCGTCGCCGCATCCCGTGCGGGCAACGATTCCTCGAGGACCTTCCGCGCGACGTCCTCGGTCGAGTAGGGACCGGCTTCGGGCCGCAGGGACTGCTGCTGCTTCATCACGAGGTCCAGGACCTTCCTCGTGCGCTCCTGCGAGTCGCGTCCTCGCTCCAGCTCGACCTGGCGACGCGCTTCGATCTGACGGAGGCTCTCCACCGCATCCCGAAGGCTCTCGACCTCGGTATCGATGTCGGGGTGCCTCACGGGGTCCCTAAGTTTCTCCCGGAGGATCGCGGCGCGGGATTCGAATCCGGAGACGTCGAGGCCGGCCAGCATCTCGCCGACGGCTTCGGCCTTCTTCACGCCGTCGCGCATCGCGACGACGGACGCCGCGAGGATCGACGGTTCGGCATCCATGTTTGATTCGAGGGAGGACACCTCGTACCCTTTGTCCTTCCACGCGCGGATCTGCTTCTCGATTTCCGACCGCTCCATCGTCTGCGGGATCTTGGTCTTCTTGACGACCTTCGCAGGCCGTTCGAGGATCGAGTCCGCGTACTCTCTCACCAAACCGTCCATGTCCACTCGGGCGTGGAGCTCCAGGATGCACGACTCGTCGTACGAGTCCTGCCACACTTTCTTCAGCGCACTCCGCCCGCGGTCCTGGGTGCCGTCCCGGTGGTACAGGCTTGCCTCGGGGTTCCCGCCGCGAAGGAGGACGATGCCCTCGGACCGTTTCCCGCTGCCGCCTCGGACCGTGCGGACGTAGCCCGAGA
>VBLV01000167.1 GCA_005879045.1 Methanobacteriota archaeon
CTCAGGAAGATCCGCCGGATCCGCTCGATGTAAGCCCCGAGGACGTGCCGCTTCCCCGGCCGAATCAGGGGCGCGAACGCCTTCGTGTCGTACCGCCGGAAGTCGACGCCTCGCCACTTGCCGGATCGGAGCAGGTCCGTCGTCGGCTGGGCCACTTCTTCCTTCAATTCGATTCCCCCAGCGAGGACTTTTTGCCCCGCCGGGGTGAGGGCGATCTCCCGACGGACGGATTCGCGCTCCTTCACCAGCTCGCGCCGGGATTTCAGATCCCGTAGGAGAGGGGGGTCGATCGAGTCCTCCGTCAGCTCCCCTTTCGCGAGCCGGGCGAGGAGAATTTCATCGGGTCCCTTTGCCTTCGCGGCCTCGCGTCCCGCGGGAGTGACGACCACGAAACTACCATCTGCTCCCTTCGACACGTCGGCCCAGGCCTTTCGCCGCAGCCATCCCAACGCGACCGCGAGATCGGCGTCACCAAACTTGCAGGCGGCCTTGAGCCGGGCCACTTCGATCCGACCGCCCGCCTTGATTGCGGCCTTCAGCGCCTTCCGCTCCGGCAGCTGGCGCCTCGCGACCTCGGGCCGCGCGAGTCGGTACGAGTGCACGACCCGTTCTTTCATCGTCACGAGCCCTTTGGCCTGAAGCCACGAGGCGGCGTTCATGACCTCGACGAGCTCGCGGAATTTGCCCGCGGCCCGAAGCTCCTCGGGCGACGCTTTCTGAAGCTTGCCAAGCGCCAAGAGGACCTTCTTCTCGAGGTAGCTCAACTCCACCGCACCGGGAGGCATCCGCGCCGCATGGGGCCCTCGCGTTATATGTTTTTGTCGGGCCGCGGCCGATTCTCTCCCGGTGACGGGATTTCTCAGCCTTGAGAACTACGACATTTCCTATATATGACAAAACGGAACATCGAGCGGTCCAGTGAATCAGCCGACGCCTTCGAACGCCCGAGCGAAAGCTTCGACCGAGGTGACCTAAGTGGAGGACCGGTTCCCGACCAATTATTCGATTCTGTTGAGCGGTCCGCCAGGCGTCGGGAAGTTCGAGTATCTGGTGGAAAGAATCCGGGACGATCTGCGGAAGGGGGAGCGCGTCGTCTTCGTGACCTTGGACCTCCATCCGAACGAGATCCGGTCGCGGGCGAAGGCGTTGCATCTTGAGCTCGAGGCCGTCGAGGGCAAGTCGTTCGTCTTCGTCGACTGCTACAGCGCGACCACGTCGGAACGACCCGAGACGACGGCCGGGAAGAAGACGTTCCTCGTCTCGAGCTTCAGCAATCTCGAAGGAATCGGGATGGCGATGAGCAAGGCGGGCCAAGAGATCGGGACGCCCGTCCGCATTTACTTCTACACGGTGTCGACGCTGTTCCTGCACAACTCGCCGCAGGCAATCGCAAAGTTCTTCCAGATCGTCACGTCGCGCGCAAAGACGAACCTCGGCTTCATCCTGTATGCGGTCCAAGAAGGCGTCCACGAACCGATGACGATGAACTTGCTGCGGTCCCTCGTCGACGGCGTCGTCGAGATGCGCTTCACGGACGGAATGGAACACGAGGTCCGCGTCCACCACATGCGCGGGCATCAGGTCGACGCATCGTGGCATCCGTTCGCCCAACTTCCGGAGGCGGTGGTCTCGCGATGATGCAGTCGCCGCCGAGGCCCATGGCGCCTCGGGCGAAGACCGGGATCCCGGTCCTCGACGAACGGCTTCAGGGAGGATTCCCGCGGCCATCCACGCTCCTCCTCTTCAGCGACAAGCCGACGGAGAAGCGCTTGTTCGGCGAGAATTTCGTGATCCAAGGTGTGAAGGCAGGCGAGACTTGCCTGTACGTGGACTTCTTCCGCGCCCCGCAACTCGCCCGCGGCGAACTCAAGCGCTTCGGTCCGGTGGACCCGGCGAAGCTTGTGCTCGTCGACGCGACGTCGTCCCAGCTGCTCCTCCCGAGCCGCGAGAAGTATCACATCGACAACATCGACAGCCTCGCGAACATCCGCGAAGCGATCGTCGCCGCCATGGAGGCGGAGCGGCCTGGTCGCATCGTCGTCGACTCGATGGAGTTCCTCGTGGACCGTTTTCCCAAAGAGGACGTCCTGAGGCTGTGGCGCGAGCTGATCGAGGCCGCCCGGTCGGCCAGGACCGTGATCTGTTTCCTGTTCATCAACTGGACCCTGATGGAGCGGGAACTCGACGAAATCCGCGCGATGTCCGACTTCGTCATCGAGTTTCAGTCGTCGCTCCGCGGCGGGATCATCCGCAACTCGATGCGCATCTCGCAAATGGAGTCAAACGGAATCCGGACGAACTGGATCCCGTACGCGTTCAAGGACCTCGTCGGGCTGACCGTCTATTTCCCGCGGATCCTGGTCACGGGCCCGTTCAACGCCGGGAAGTCGACGGTCGTCAAGGCCGTCTCCGAGAAATCCATCAGCATCGACCGGATGGGCACGACCGTCGCCTTCGACTACGGGAACGTCAACATCACGGGAATCGAGGCGGAGATCTTCGGCACCCCGGGTCAGGAGCGTTTCGAGTTCATCTTCAAGATCTTCGCGCGAGAGGTGAGCGGCGTCCTCCTCGTCGTCGATGCGAGCCATCCGGACGAACTGGTCAGGGCGCGTCAGATGCTGGATCTGGTCGGGCCCCGGATCCCGTACGTCGTCCTCGCGAACAAGAGCGACCTTCCGGGTGCGATCCCTCCGGACGAAATCGCGCACCGCATGAGCCTACCCGACGACGTGCCGGTGATCCCCACGGTCGCCACGGAGAACAAGGGCGTGCGGGATGCCCTCCTGATCCTCGCCGAGATGATCATCGGGGTGCGATAGGATGCTCGGCGACGCGGCGAGACGCCTCCAGGCAATCCTCACGGAGCTGCGGCGATTGCCCGCCGTCCTCGGGGCGACGATCGCCCGCCGGGACGGAATCCTGATCGCGCACGCGCTCCCGAAGACAATGGACCCGAAGAAAATCGCTGCGATGGCCGCCGCAATCGTCGGCACGTCGGAGATGGCTGTCGTCGAGATGGGCCTCGGAACGTTCAACTCGTCCATCGTGGACACGCACATCGGCAAGATGATCGCGACCGGCGCGGGCGAAGAGGCGATCCTCGTCACGATGGTCCGAAGCGAGGCGAACATGGGTCTCCTCCTCCTCAGCGTCGACCGGGCGGTCCAGTCGATTTCGGACGTGCTCAAAGCGGCGGAGGTGCCCGCGTGACCGACGTCTGGGTGCGCCTCGAGGAGACGATCGACGAACTCTCCCGGGTGTCGGACATCAAGTCGGCGGCGGTCGTCCGGCGCGATGGTCTCGTCGTGACCCACACCCTCCCGGACGGAGTGGACCCGAAGATGGTCGCCGCGATGACGGCGGCGATCGTTGGCACGTCGGAGATGGCGACCATCCAGCTCGCGCAAGGTCGGTTCGTGCGCGCGATCATCGAGTCCGACGAAGGGAAGCTTCTGAGCCTCGGCGCGGGGGAGGAGGCGCTCCTGGTGGCCCTTGTGTACGACGACGCGAATCTCGGGCTCGTCCTCCTGGCGATGGAGCGTGCGGCGAAGCAGGTGGAGAAGATCCTGCGGGACAGTGCGGGATGAACGGATTCCAGGGAGATGCCCATGCCCGCGACTAAGGAAGGCCTTCAGCGGCTCCTGGACTTCTTCGTGTACGGAATGCTCCGCGCCGCGGAGTCCCTCGGGAACGCCCCGCTATTCTTGCGCACGGTCGAAGAAGAAGGCCTCCGGAAGTTCCTCCTGATCAACTTCCCGAAGTTCCAGGCGTCCGCGAACCCGAAAGAGGCGTGCGAGGCGTACACGAAAGCGATCGACGAAGGCGGGCTCTTCACGACGACGGACACGACGTTCACGGGAGACGAGGACACTGTCCATGC
Organism: Methanobacteriota archaeon; assembly: GCA_005879045.1. Classification (GTDB taxonomy): domain Archaea; phylum Thermoplasmatota; class Thermoplasmata; order RBG-16-68-12; family RBG-16-68-12; genus RBG-16-68-12. The sequence continues at coordinate 3,884 of VBLV01000167.1, forward strand.
GGAGATCGGGGACCTCTGTCCGTACCGCCGCGTGTGCACGATGCGGCACGACGAGCGCCACGCGGTCCACTGCATCCGGGGGTTCGCCTTGGCCGAGATGCTCCGGCTCCGGCTCGATGCCGATTTCGACTGGAAACTCGACCGGTTCGGACGGCCGTGTCGCGTCACACCGTCCAAAACTCGATGGGGGTAGTGCCATGGGGACGAAGAAAATCCCGACGTTCATCGAGGGCCTCGACGACGTCCTCGGCGGCGGTTTTCCGGTCGGACATGTCGTGCTCGTCTCCGGCTTGCCGGGGACGATGAAGTCGACCTTGACGTATGCGATTCTGCACGCGAACGCACGGCAGCGGGACGCGAAAGGCTTGTACGTCTCCCTGGAGCAGACGCGGCCGAGCCTCGAGGCCCAGATGGCCGCGATGGGGTTCGACGTGGAAGCCGTCCGCTCGGACGTGCACATCCTCGATGTCGGCACGATTCAGAAAGAGGTCGGGAAGAGCGCATCGAAGCCCTGGATGGACTTCCTCCGGCGGACGATGACGACGAAGAAGGACATCGACGGCGTCGACCTCGTTGTCATCGACTCGCTCGAGGCGCTCGAGGTCCTCGCGAAATTCGAGGACCGCCGGACGGAGCTCTTCCGCCTGTTCGAGTGGCTGCGGGACCTCGGCGCGACGACCCTCGTGCTGGCGGAGGCCGCATCCGAGGCGTCGTACCTCGGACTCGAGGCTCCGCAACCGCGGCGGGACGAGGCGTACCTCGCGGACGGGATCATCGAGCTCAAGATGCACCCGATTTCGGACGTTGAGATCCAACGTCGGATCCGGGTCCAAAAGATGCGGGGCTCGCACCACAAGACGGGATTCTCCGCCCTCATCTTCGACGAGGGGCGCTTCCAAGTCACACCGGTCATCAGTCCGTAGGTGGTCCATGCTGAATTCGATCCCGTGTCCGACCTGCGCGTCGTTGAACCGGCCGGACGCGGTCAACTGTCGGGTCTGCGGGCGGAAACTGGAGACGCCGGGCCGATCGGCGCAGACGAATTCTCCGGTCGCTCTCCAGCGCGTGACGAGCGGACAGGTCTTCACGGCCGTTGTCGCTGAACCAGCCAAGAAGCCCATGGCCGATCGAGCTACAAGTGATTCCGCACCGCCCGTGGTGGCCGTCGCCGCAGTCGAGCCTGAAGTGGAGGATCACTCCGACGTCATGGCGGCGGCCGTGGATGGCATCCGGGCCAAGGCGCAGGGAGAGGGCCATCGCTTCAAACCGTATGTCCGCTCGAGCGACCGCAAAGCGCCGACCCCCGCGGCGAAACAGGAAGCCGCGAAACACCTGCAGGACGCGGTCGCCCTCCTTCGCGAAACGCGGTTCGAGGATTCAATCGACCCGCTGCTCAAGTCGATCGCACGGGACGACGAAGACCGGCGATCCTGGATCCTGCTCGCGGAAGCATACTTGCGGCTCGGCCGACCGTACAAGTCCGCCGTCGGGTATCTGCGCGCCCTCGAGCTGAGTCCGAAAGACGAGCAGGCGTGGCTCGGACTCGGCCGGGTTCTGCGGATGCTCGGCGACGTGCAGACGGCCTCCGCCGTCCTGGATCGGGCAGCCGTGATCCATCCCGGTCACGCGGAAACCTGGGTCGAGCGGGGCCTGATCTTCGAGTCTCTCCAGAACCTCCCGGAGGCGGCTCGAAGTTTCGCGAAAGTCCTCGAGCTCCGGCCGGACCATCGGCTGGCGCAAGAGAAATCCCAGGAAATCGGATCGAAAGTCGCCGAGACCAAAGCCTCCGCCGCGGCACCCAGGCCAACGGCGCACGTCTCGCCGGCGACCGCGGAGTCGACGGGCCCGACCGCGGAAGAGGAGCGGGAACGCGACATCCTCGACGAGATGGAAGAGGCGTTCTCCATCGAGACGTCGTTGACCGCAAAGCGACGCGGCACAGCGGTTCCCACGGAAGCACCGGGCGAGCGCCCCGCGCGCGTGCGCACCTTCGTCGAAGGGCTGGACCAGACGCTGGAAGGGGGAGTCCCTTGGGGCCACGTCGTCCTCATCGAAGGTGCTCCGGGGACCATGAAGTCCTCCCTCGGATTCTCGATCCTCCTGCAGAACGCGGCGCGGGCGGGCTTGCACTGTCTGTACTTGAGCCTCGAAGAACGCGGGTCGAGCCTCCTGAAGCAGATGGGCTCTCTCGGCCTCCACTTAGAGGTCTCGAAAGGATCGCTCGTGGTCCTCGATCCGAGGACGGCCACGAACCTCCTCGGCGAGAAGAAGGACTGGCTCGAGGGCCTCCGACAAGGCATTCAGTCGGTCAAGGATCAGCGAGGGCTCGACGTGATCGTAATCGACTCGCTCGAAGCCCTGGAGGTCTTGGCGAAGTTCAATGACCGCCGGCGCGAGATCTACCGGCTGTTCGAGTGGCTCCGCGACCTCGGGATCACCAGCTTCCTCGTCACGGAACGGCCGGATTGGGTCGTCGCGGGACATGTGCTCCAGGGCCGCCACGACGAGGAATTCCTCGCCGACGGCGTGATCCATCTGCGGATGCACATGGTGACGGATTTGACCGCCCAGCGCCGCCTCCGCGTCGTGAAGATGCGCGGGACGAAGCACGATACCGGGTATCTCGCGATGGACTTCGACGAGGGCCGGTTCCGCGTCACCCGCGCGATGAGTTCCTGAGGGGGACGGATGGTCCGACCCCTCGTCAAGACCCATATCCGCGGCTTCGACGAAGATGTGCTGCGGGGAGGCATCCCGCAAGGCCACGTCGTGCTGGTGCGCGGTGCGAGCGGGACGATGAAGTCCTCTCTCGCGTACTACGTCCTCTACCACAACGCGCTCGCCGGATCGCCCGGCCTGTACGTCACGCTCGAGCAGACGGCGGCGGGCCTCCTCGAACACGTCGCCGGGCTCGGGTTGAAGGCCACCTCCGTTTCCGAGGCACTCCCGATTCTCGATCTCAGTCGCGGCCGGGAATATCTGGAGGAGATGGTCTCGAAGGTCGGGTCGATGTCGGAGACCGCGGCTCCGCGGGGCGAAGCCCTTCTCGCGGTCCTGAAGGCGAAAATCTTCGAGCTGCGTATGAAGCGGAACTTCCGGCTCCTGGCGATCGACTCGTGGGACGCCCTCGAACTCGTCCTCGAGTTCGATGATCGGCGCGCGGAGACGTTCGGATTCTTCGAGTGGCTCCGGGACCTGGGCGTCACGAGCCTGCTGATTTCCGAAGAACCCTCCCTCGAGGCGCCGCCGACCGCGCTGGAGGAAGAGTTCCTCGCGGACGGGATCATCCACCTTCGACTCGAGCCCGTCACCGAGACCGCGTTCCAGCGTCGCGTTCAGTGCGTGAAGATGCGGAGCGTGAATCAGGACAGCGACGACCACACCCTCCTCTTCGAGAACGGGCGGTTCGAGGTCGCGCGGGCGATCGGGTGAGCCGATGGACGCCCGCCTCCGGACATTCCTGGTCCGCTCCGGATTCCTGTTCCTGATCTCCCTCGTCCTCGTCGCGGGGTTCTGGTACCATCGCGAGTTCTACCAGATCGGGTTCACGAACCTGCTAATCATCGGCGGCCTCGTCACGTTCCTCGTGATCTGGGCGGCCCGACTCGCCCTCTCCGGCGAATTGCCCCGCGGTCGTCCTCGGGGCGAGCTGACGTTCTCCGTCGAAGAAGGAGACCGCCTCCTGAAAGCGGTGGCGCGGCTCGTCGTCCGGCCGTCCGAGGGGACGACCGTGCCCGGGGTCGGAAACGTCGTGCGGGCCCTGTATGAGACCGGCCCCGAGTTCGGGCGCCTGTTCATCGAGGACGCCAGGCGAGCCTTCCTCTCCGACCTCACGGATGCGGACGCGCGGCAGGCCGGGTATCGATCCGCGGTGGAACTCCGCGAAACGGGTGCGACCCGATGGCGGTGGCGTCCCTCCGACACCGTGACCGTCCTGCGGGTCCGACCCCTGGGGGCCACACGATGAACCTTTCGAGCGCGGCGATCCTCGCAGGGGTTGCCGTGGATGCGTGGCTGCTGGCCTTCATCGCGATTCGGGGCCGACGTCCTTGGCTCCAGGCCACAT
>VBLV01000284.1:0-226 GCA_005879045.1 Methanobacteriota archaeon
ACCCGACGACACCGTCCGACTCCGGCAGGCTTCGAGACCGGGCGACATCGAGGAGCAGATGGACCCCTTGCCCTGAGTGGCTGATCTGGGGACGCCACGGGACACGGAAACTTTCGAACACCTCGACGAACCCACCCGAGGAGAGCGGCACCACCCGGGCCACGGGGTTGACCGCGAGGGCCGGCAGGTCCCCCGTTGTCGTCCCGGCTCCCAGGTTGCAGGCGGG
>VBLV01000284.1:240-1834 GCA_005879045.1 Methanobacteriota archaeon
GCCGTCACGGACCGAACCGCCTCGTTGCCTACGCGGTCTCTCGCGCGGACCTCGAACGTGTGCAATTCGTTCGTGAGGTCGAGCGTCTCGTATGGGAAAGCGTACGGCTCATCGTGGCGGATGTCGACGAGGGCTCCATCAATCCAAAGCTCGACGACGGCGACCCCTTGACCATCGAAGACATCCGCGTCGATTAGGGCCAAACCGGCTAGCGTGTCCGTGGTGGTCGGGTGAAGGAGCGAGAGCTCGGGGACGGTGCGATCAAGGAATACCAAAATGTCGCGGGAAGATCGCAGTGCGCTCCCATCTCCGTCCGGCGAATCCGCGGTGACGACAAGCTGGTGGCTCCCCTCCGCCCATGCATCGGAGTGCCATGGGATCGCGAAGGCACCGGTTGGATCCGCCTCCGCGGTCGCGACCGGTTCCCCATCCACCCGGAGGTGCACAACCGAAACCCCTCGTGCCACACTGCCGCGAACGTCGACCACCCCGCGGGCCGAAGATCCGTAGGATGGAGTGAGGATCGCGGCTCCTCGAACCTGCAATCCGGGATCCCACAGGAGCTGCGTTCGAGGGCCCGCGGGGCCGTCAATGGTCAGCGCGACGGACAGGTCGTCGGAATGCGGATGCTCGATCGCCAGATCAACCGCAGCAGAAGCAACGGCGCCCGCTACGGGGGGTGCTTCAATCTCGATGGTCGTGAGCTGCCCAGGGAGGATCTCCCTCGCAATCGGAGCGGACCAGGCCCGTGCCGCGTAGAGCCTCGCCTCTTCCTCGAGGTCCTGGAGGCCGTCTCCATCGGTGTCCTTCGCGCCCGTGTCGACAAGGAAGTCAACGAAATACAGGGAATACCAAGCCCCGGTCAGCCGGGCCGCGCACACGAAGCCGATGGACACCTTCACGTACTCCGCGGATTGCCAAGGGGCCGAGGGAAAGTCGGCGGTCGGATTCCGGCCGTGGTCGGTCCAGACATTCAGGGCGCTCGGCGCTGCGAGCACGATGTCGGAGATGGTCGGAGCACAACGTCCCGCGTTGCGGCTCGCATGATACGAGGTGATGTATCGAAACCGTCCGAGGGCGTGGTAGCTCGCATCGAGGAGATCGAGGCTGATGCCGGCCGCGTACGCGTCCCACGGGGACGTGACGACGTCCTCCAGTCGGTCGTACAAGAGGGACACGCGCAACTCCGTCATCGGGGCTTTGCGCGTCGGGTACACTGCGTAACCGTACGCGGACCCGAAGTCCCGCACCGCCCAGCCCCGGATGTCCACATGAAAGGAACGCGTCCCGGACCGTCCGAATCCCGCGGCGTACCCAGCCGAGGCGCGATCCCCGAGATGGAAATGCGTGAACGGAAGCCAGAAATCCTCCTCCATGTCGTCGGTGAGCGCCTCGACGGATCCCGATCCCGCGAGCAAGATCCCAACGAAGCCAATCGCTACGACTAGTCGCCACGAGCCGCGCATGATTCCTCCCCCGAAGCACAGGGGCCGCGGCCCCGGCACTCCCTCCGGCCCGTGATTCGAGCCTTAGCTATTTGAACGTGCGCCGCAGATGTAACAGTCCTTCCCAATCGGGTGCGCACCCGGTCGTC
>VBLV01000168.1 GCA_005879045.1 Methanobacteriota archaeon
CATGTCGTTCCCGCCCGTGACGTTGATCAGAACGCCGTGGGCGGTCGAGACATCGACCTCGAGGAGCGGAGAGTTGATGGCCTCCTCAATCGCCTCGACGGCACGGTTGTCTCCGACGGCCTGGCTCTCGCCGAGGCCGATCATCGCGACCCCGCCGCCTTTCATGATCGTCTTCACGTCGTTGAAGTCGAGGTTCACGAGGCCGGGCTTCGTGATGATCTCAGTGAGTCCCTTGATTGACCGCATCAGGACCTCGTCGGCGAACTTGAACGCGAGGTTCAGCGACTGCCGCGGCACGAGGTCGAGCAACTTGTCGTTCGGGATCGTGATGACCGTGTCAGCCGCGTCCCGGAGGCGCTCGAGTCCCCATTCAGCGCTCTCCATTCGTAGCTTGCCTTCGCCGCGGAACGGCAAGGTGACGACCGCGATCGTCAGCGCGCCCATCTCCTTCGCAAGCCGCGCGACATAGCCGCAGCTGCCCGTGCCGGTCCCGCCGCCGAGCCCGCACGTCACGAAGACGATGTCCGCGCCTTGGACGATGGCCCGTAGTTCCTCTTCGGCCTCGCGGGCGGCCTCTTCGCCGATCTGCGGCAGGGCGCCGGCCCCGAGGCCTTTCGTGATCCGACGACCGAGCAAGACCTTCTTCGGGGAGGCGATGTGGAGCAGGTGTTGCGCGTCCGTGTTGCATGCATACAGCTCCGCCCCGACGATCCCCTCGTTGTAGACTCGGCCGATCGTGTTGCATCCTCCACCTCCGAGGCCGATGATCTTGATATTCGTCCGCATCTTGCTGAGCATCTCTTCGAGCTCGGCGTCGACCCGGCTGTCTTCAAATGCGGGGGCACTCCCTTCCCGGGCGAGCACGTCTTCTAACATCGAGTTCATTGCGACACCTGCAGAGCCTGCGAGTTCATCCCATCCCGCAAGATGGCCGCGTATCCGGCGGACGCTATTTAAAAGTTGTCGGACGAACGTCCGCCGCGTTGACAAACGCGCCGGAAACGTCGTTGAATGGAGGCTCTTCACCCGAAGAGCGCGGACATCGACGCCTTGCGCACCGCGTCGACGGACTCGGTCGGTGCCGCGACCATGACGACCCAGTCGACGACCTGGCGCACCTGGAGGGCGCGGCCCAACGGACTCACCTTCGAAAAGGGTTTCACGTCCCCGTCGTCGAGGATCGGGACTTCGGTCTTCGCGATTCGAGGTTCGCTCAGGAGGAGTTCGGGTAGCGGGACGTCCACGATGACCTGACCGGGCTTGACGCCCGCTCGACGCGCGATGCGGTCCTCGACGCGACGGCGCTCGTCCGGATCCTTGAACGACGCGAGCACGGCCCGAGTCGCATCGGTCAGGTCGTCCCGGTCCGACGCGAGGACGCGCTTGTAGAGCTTGCGGTACTTCAGACGCAGCGCGATCTCCCGCTGGAGGGGTCCTTGGTGCACGAGCCAGTTCAGGAGCTCGTGGTCCACCATCTTCTGGATGTCCGCGATCGGCGCATCGGAGCGTTCCACGGCGCGTGCGAGCATCTCCTCCGCGATGCGGACCGTCTTGTGGAAGTACACGGACGAGTACATGAGGCCCCGCGCGACGAGCATCCCCTCCAGCGCCGGGAGTCCTTTGCGGTCTAGCGCAAGCTCGCCTCGGTGGGTCCGGAGCGTCTGCAGGAGCCGCGAGAAGTCAATCGTCCCGTGGGTGGCACCGGTGTAGTGCGCGTCCCGCATGAGGTAGTCGATCTGATCCGCATCCATCGGGCTGTGGATGATCTGCGCCAGGTAGCGCTTGGTTTCCTTCCGGCCCCCCGGCACGAGCAGGCCCGCACCTCTCTCCGACGGCCCGCGAATCAACGCGGCGACGGCCTCGGGATCCACCCCGTGCGTCTCGAGGACCTCGTGGATCCGCTTGACGTCCGGGAAGGCGCGCCGGTCCTCGGGGGATACGTTGTCGTCGTGACCGGTGATGATCCGCTGGGTGAGGTGCATGTGATCCACGGCGAGCTCGCGGCTCAGGACGTGCTCGAGCGTATGGGAGAACGGGCCATGGCCCACATCGTGCAAGAGGCCCGCCGCCTGGACGAGTTTTCGTTCGTCGTCCGAGAGGCCAAGGGCTCGCGCCATCTCCCCCGCGACATGGCCGACCCCGAGGCAGTGTTCCACGCGTGAATGGTTCGCCCCGGGGAACACGAGGTACGTGAGGCCGAGCTGGCGGATCGAATTCAATCGCTGAAGTTCGAGCGTTTCGAGGAGGTCGAGGGTCAGCGGATCAAGGCGAATCGTCCCGTGAACCGTATCCGTAATCGTCTTCAGATCCGCCATCCGACGCGCCAGCCCGTACCCGCATATATAGATTCGGCGAGACCGTTTGATGAACTCTCCGCCGGATGTCGTTGCGGATGAATCGTCGCGATCCTGACGCCGCGCAGACCCGTCTAGGCCTTGGACAAGCGATAGTAGTCCAGGCCCCACAGCATCGGGTTGAAGTAGTAACCGGTGACCCACGCGCGCTCGACGTGAAAACTCGTCGCTTGAAACACCCATAGGTACGGCAGGTCGTCAAGGACGGCGCGGGCGGACAGATCGAGAAAATCTTGGACGCGTGTGGTCTCGTTCAACTCGCCGGTCGCGGCATCGATGAGCGCATCCAAGGTCGCGTTGCCGTACCCGATCCACGTCGGAAACGGACTCCCTGTCCGAAGGAATGGCACGACGGAATCGAGGGGATCGGCGAAGGTCGCAGCCCACGAAAAGAGGGCGAGCGGGAGGCCGCCGGAGTGCAACGCTCGTTCGTATGCCGCGGCGCCCAACGATCGAATGTCCACCCGAATCGCCCCGGGGACACCTTTCTGCGAATGCAAGGCCTCGAGGCCCTGGGCGACCAGTCGACAGCCCTGTTCTTCGTATCCATTACCGGCGCGGTGGTACAAGGTGAGATTGAATCCCGACACCCAATACGGCGTCGCGTTCAGCTCGACCGCGGCCGCGGCCAAGTCGAACGGGAAGAGAGGGATGCTCGCATTGTATCCGGGGAGGCCGAGCGGAACGGGCCCGCGGGGCTGCAGGCCTGCATCGTGGGTCACGTTCACAAGGAAGCCGCCATAGTCGAACGCGTACGTGAACGCCCTCCGCACGTGGACGTCCGCGAAGAAGGTGCTGGGCACCGTGATGGCATCCGGCGCCGCCATGAAGTTGATCTTCTGGTTGTACCCAAAAAACGACACGTCGAACGCGGGTCGGTCCTTCGCGATTCGCAACGTCGGTGACCTCGGCGTCCCGTCCGGGTTCATCACGTCCCACTGATGGTCGCGACTGATCCCGGCCGAGTCCACGTCGCCCGCGAGGAGCATGAATTCGCGGCTCAGAACATCGCGCACGGGAAGGATATGGACCGATGGGGTTTTCCCCGCGCCACGCCAGTACTGGTCGAACCGTGCCAACACGATGGCTTGGTTGGAAGACCACGTCGCCAAGGTGAACGGTCCACTCCCGCACTCAGCGCCTCGGGCGAGGAGGGAATTAGGGACTCCCCATCGGACGCCGCCGTTTCTCCCGACGCACGATTCCGACAGGATGGAGCCAAAGGTCGAAGCGAGAATGGGCAAGAATGCGGGATACGGCCGCAGGAGATGGAACACCACGGAATAGTTCCCCGTTGGCATCGTCGTCGAATTGCTCACCGCCCATGCCGTCGAGACGTTCAGCGCCGTCGTATCCCACGACGGTTCTGGCGGCAGGGCCGCGCTCATGTACCCTGGTACCTCGGCTCGCACCGGGAACGTCTTGTTGGCCCAGTCCCCAATCGTGCAGTTCTGCCGGCCTGGGATCGAGGGATTGCAGTCCGCGCCCGCGAAGGTGCTGATCAGATTCGTCATGAGGCGCTCCAGGATCCGCGGCGGTCCGACCGGAGCGTGGAGCGCGAGGAGGCGCCGGAACGAGGCCGAGACATCCCGCGCCGTCATGGGCGTGAGGTCGTGGAAGACTACATCCTGCCGCAACTGGAACGTGTAGTTCTTCCCGTCCGCGGACGTGCCGTTGTTTGCAATCGACGGGACGTCGGTGGCAAGGCGGGGCACGAGTGGATCGACGCTTTCGCTGTCGGATGGGAATGTGACGAGGGTTTCGTAGACGTTCTGCAGGACCTCTCCGCCGGCCGACTCGTTGTCGATGGCCGGCTCCAGCGAATCCGGCTCTCGCGCCGTCGCGGATGCGAAGATGTCCGGATACTTGAGCTGAGGCGTCGGAGCTCCTGAGGACACGCGCACGGTGTATCCCGCGGACGTCGTCAATGCGCCTGACGACATGCTCAGGCGAACGAAGTAGTTCCCGGGCGACGAGAATCGGTGCGCGGTCTGGCCGACCTCAACCGCGGTGCCGGTCGTGTTCGCGGTTCCGTCCCCCCAGGAGTAATCGAACGAAAACCACGATGCGTTCTCCGCAGCACTCACCACGGTGTATGTTCCGCCAAGGGAGGCGTTCGATGCGTTATTCCACGCCCACACGTACGCCCACGAGGCGTTCCCGCTGAAACGGACTTCGGAACCCGCGGCCGCCGAGGAACGGTTTGCCGTGAGCACGGCGAGTCCAGTTGCCGCGACGCAGGTGACGGTACAACTCGACGGCGGTGGCGGGCTTGGAGGGATCTCTCCATCTCGCGGATTGGACCGGACGTGAATGAACAGAAGTCGGTCATCGTTCGTTGCGACCCCGCCTTTTCCATCGCTGACGGTCAAGAGCGCGATGTACCAACCGGGTGCGCCATAGGCGTGGGTCAGTTGGATGTCCGATCCCGTCTGCCCGTCGCCAAAGTTCCAGGAATAGCTCAGTGCGTCGCCGTCGGGGTCGGTCGCGTGAGCCGTGAAGCTCAGAGGTGCAGGAGGGGAGGCCAAGGTCGCCGTGTCACTGCTGACAGCCACGTCGATGATCGACGGCGGGCGGTTGGGCTGTCGAACCGCGATGGCGAGAGCCGTGATCGTCACCAGCCCGACGACCAGGACTGCAGTGATGCGGCCCCAGGGCCGGCGGTGAGGACCCTCGGCGCCCGGCGGAACGTCGACGCGTCCTCCCTCCGCGTCCGCCTCGGGCTCCATACAACTCCCCTCCGGGCCGGAATTCGTAGAAAGGGGGAGTCGACTCTAATAGTTTATCAGACGAAGCTCGAACCCTGCAAGTCGACGGTGGACTTGCGAGGACACTTCAGAGAAACGCGCCGATCGCATTCCAGTTTCCCGTCGCTCGGGTCCCTTCCGCGAGGACGCGAATGCGTCTCCAAAGTTTCAATTACGGCGCGTCGGTTGGGCGAGCGACGCCGGGGTGACAGAGCGGCTAATGTGACCGACTGCAGATCGGTTTCCAGAGGGTTCGACTCCCTCCCCCGGCATCCGCGAAGACGGAGCCCGGCGGTCCATTCCGAGTCAGCTTCGCACGACTTCGGCCCGTACGAACTCAAATCCGCGTTCAGACGACACTGGCCGTTGAACGACCCGCGCACGTTCTTATAGCGACCATCCTTTTCATCGAACGTCGGCGATGGGGTCGGCCTAGGAATGCGATACTTCGAGAGCATCCTCGACACGATCGGGAACACGCCCCTGGTCAAGCTGCCGAAAATCATGGCGGGCGTCCCCTGCCTCGCGCTCGCGAAGCTCGAGATGATGAACCCGGGCGGAAGCGTGAAAGACCGAATCGGCGAGAAGATGATCGAGGACGCCGAGGCGAAAGGGCTGCTGAAACCCGGGGGGACGATCATCGAGCCGACGAGCGGAAACACGGGCCTCGGGCTGGCGATGGTCGCGGCGATCAAGGGCTACCGCGCGGTCTTCACGATGCCGGACAAAATGAGCCGGGAGAAAATCGATCTCCTGAAGGCCCTCGGGGCCCGGGTCGTCGTGACGCCCACCGCGGTCCCGCCGGAACACCCGGACTCCTATTACCGCGTCGCGGAGCGAATCCATCGGGACACGCCGAACTCGATCTTGCCCAATCAATACGCGAACCAAGCGAATCCGCGGGCGCACTACGAGACGACCGGCCCGGAAATCTGGCGGGACACGGACGGGACGGTCACGCATTTCGTGTGTGGGATGGGGACCGGCGGCACGATTAGCGGCGTGGGCAAGTTCCTCAAAGAAAAGAACCCAAAGGTCCAAGTGATCGGGGTCGACCCGCTCGGATCGATCTTGAAGGACTACTTCTACAAGAAGGAGTCAATGAAGGCCCACACGTACAAGATCGAGGGAATCGGGGAGGACTTCGTGCCCGAGTCCACCTGGTTCGACACGATCGATGAAATCGTGAAGGTGGGCGACAAAGAGTCGTACCTAATGACACGCCGCCTCGCCCGAGAGGAAGGGATCCTCGCGGGCAGCTCGAGCGGTGCCGCGGTCGTCGCGGCGAGACGGATCGGAGAGAATCTGGGTCCACACGACGTGATGGTCGTCCTCTTGCCCGACACGGGAGAGCGCTACCTGTCGAAGGCGCACAACGAGGAGTGGTTGAAGGAGCAAGGCTACCTGGAGGAACCGGTCGCACCGCTCATGACAATCCTCCGGGCGAAGGAGCGAACGATTCCGGGGGTCATCACGATCGACATCGCCGCGAAGGTCCGCGAAGCGGCCGACATGATGCGACAGTACAACGTGTCCCAGCTCCCGGTCATGGATACGGGCATCCTCGTCGGCAGCCTGCGGGAGGAGATCCTCATGAAGGCTCTGCTCGAGAATCCGAAGATGTACGACGATTACGTCGCCAAGGTCATGGAGAAACCATTCCCCATCGTGGAGCCGGGGGCCGATCTCGAGCAGGTGTACAAACTGTTGATGCGCGGCAATCCGGCCGTCGTCATCGGCAAGGAGAACCGGCTCGAAGGGATCATCACCCGCATCGACGTCATCGAGTACCTGGCGGGCCGGGCGTAGCAAGCCTATTTACGGCGGGCCCGCGACTCCGTCCCCGGCGATCCCATGCGTTTTGCCACGAAGGCCATCCATGTCGGGCAGGAACCGGATCCACGCACGGGCGCGGTGACGCCGCCGCTCTACCTGACTTCGACCTACTCCCGGAAGACACAGGACCAGTACGCCTACGCGCGCGGCGCGAACCCGACGCGGGACGCGCTGCAGAACAGCCTCGCCGGCTTGGAGGGCGCGAAGTACGCCCTCTCGTTCTCGAGTGGCATGGGGGCCATCACGACGTCCCTCACCCTGCTGAAGAAAGGAGACCACGTCGTCGTGACGGACGACTGCTACGGCGGGGTCTATCGCATCTTCACGCGAATCATGAGCAACTACGGGATCGAATCGACATTCGTCGACCTCCGAGACCTCGTCGACGCCGAGGACGCATTCCGATCGGAGACCCGGATGCTTTGGACGGAGTCCCCGACGAACCCCCTGATGAAGGTCGTCGACCTCCGGGAGCTGGCCGTCCTCGCCAAGGCACACGACGCGATCAGCGTGTGCGACAACACGTTCGCGTCGCCGGCACTGCAGAATCCGCTGGCGCTCGGGGTCGATCTCGTCGTCCACAGCACGACGAAATACATCGGCGGGCATACGGATCTGCTCGGGGGCGCCCTCGTGATGAACCGGGAGGACCTCCACGAGAAGCTCAAGTTCTCCCAGAACGCGCTCGGCGCCATTCCGAGCGCCTTCGACTGTTGGCTCACGCTGCGGGGGATCAAGACCCTCGCGGTCCGCATGGAGAAACATTGTGACAACGCCGAAGCCATGGCAAAATTCCTGAAGACACACAAAGCCGTTGCGAAGGTCCATTATCCCGGCCTCCCCGACGATCCCGGTCACGCGATTGCCAAGAAACAGATGCGTCGCTTCGGCGGGATGCTGAGCTTCGAGGTTCGCGATCCGTCCCGGATCGTCGAGCGGTTCAAACGGCTCGAGGTGATCGTGCCGGCCGAGAGCCTTGGCGGCGTCGAGTCGTTGAT
>VBLV01000285.1:0-1462 GCA_005879045.1 Methanobacteriota archaeon
TTACGAGGACATCGGCGGCCTCGGGAGCGAGGTCCGCAAAGTGCGCGAAATGATCGAGCTCCCGCTGCGACATCCGGAACTGTTTGAGAGGCTCGGCGTGGAAGCGCCGAAAGGCGTTCTGTTGCACGGCCCCCCGGGGACCGGGAAGACGCTCCTCGCCAAAGCCGTCGCGTCCGAGACGAACGCGAACTTCCATTCGATCTCCGGGCCCGAGATCATGTCCAAGTTCTACGGTCAGAGCGAAGAGAACCTGCGGGACATCTTCAAGCAAGCGGAGGAGAACGCACCGAGCATCATCTTCATCGACGAGCTGGACTCGATCGCGCCGAAGCGAGACGAGGTCACGGGCGAAGTCGAACGCCGCGTCGTCGCCCAGTTGCTCGCCCTGATGGACGGCCTTCAGGCGCGGGGCAAGGTCGTCGTCATCGGCGCCACGAACCGTCCGAACGCGCTCGATCCGGCGTTACGCCGGCCGGGCCGGTTCGACCGCGAGATCGAGATCGGCGTCCCGGACCGCGACGGCCGGCTCGAAATCCTCCAGATCCACACGCGGGGCATGCCGCTCTCGAAAGACGTCGACCTCAAGGAACTCGCGGGCCTCACCCACGGGTACGTCGGCGCGGATCTCGCGGCCCTTTCGAAGGAGGCCGCGATGCGGTCCCTCCGACGGATCCTGCCCGACATCGACCTTCAAGCGGACGTGATCCCCCCGGAGATCCTGAACCGATTGACGGTCACGCGGGACGACTTCCTTGAGGCGTACCGGGAGATGGAGCCGTCCACGCTGCGCGAGGTCCTGATCGAGAAGCCGAACGTCAAGTGGGAGGACATCGGCGGCCTCGACGAGGCGAAGCAGGAATTGCGGGAGTCGATCGAGTGGCCGCTCCGGATGAACAAGATGTTCGCCCACTTCGACGCGCGCCCCCCGCGGGGCATCATCATCTTCGGGCCTCCGGGCACCGGGAAGACCCTCCTGGCCAAGGCGGTCGCCACGGAGTCGGAGGCGAATTTCATCTCCGTGCGCGGCCCCGAGTTCATGAGCAAATGGGTCGGCGAATCGGAGCGGATGGTCCGGGAGACGTTCCGGAAGGCGAAGACGGCGGCTCCGTGCATCATCTTCTTCGATGAAGTCGACGCAATCACGCCCGTGCGGGGCGGCATGGAGGACTCTCAGGTCACGGAGCGCGTGATCTCCCAGATCCTGACGGAGATGGACGGGCTCGAGGAACTCCACAACGTCACGGTCATCGCGGCGACGAACCGCATGGACCTCGTCGACCCCGCGCTGCTCCGTCCGGGGCGATTCGACCGGCACATCTACATCGCGCCGCCGGATCTCGCGACGCGCAAGGCGATCCTCCGAATCCACACGCGTCGAAAGCCGCTCGGCAAGGAGGTCGACCTCGACGATGTCGCTCGGCGGACGGACAAATACACAGGTGCGGAACTCGCCGCCGTGTGC
>VBLV01000285.1:1522-1894 GCA_005879045.1 Methanobacteriota archaeon
CTCGCGATCCGGGAGACCGCCACGAAGTTTCCGGACCTCGATGAGGCGGCGCTGAAGAAGGTCACCATCGAGAAGCGGCACTTCGAAGCCGCGTTGAAGAAGGTCCCGCCCCAAACCGGAGACCCGGCCCTCTACAGCCGCATGCCCACGCGGTTCCCGCAGAGCCCCGAAGTCAGCTGAGCCGAAAGGTTAAGCCGGGACGCGGGGAATCGCGGCCGATGGCGGCCTCCGCTCCCGGGAAGCTGATCCTCTTCGGGGAGCACGCCGTCGTCTTCGGGGAGCCGGCCCTGGCCACGGCGATCAACCTCCGGGCGGAGGTCTACGCGAGGACGCATCCGGAATGGAGGGCGGACGGCGGCTCGATCGACGAGC
>VBLV01000281.1 GCA_005879045.1 Methanobacteriota archaeon
TGAAGACCCGAGACGACGTTGTGAGCGACGACGAATTGAGTCGGGTCAAATTCGAGGGTGGAGAAGAAGTGGATGTTCTTCTGGGCAGCGAGCTTCGAGAAGAGGGCGTGTTGGAACACGAGCTTGTCCGGATACGTTCGCGTCGAGATGTGGACGGTGTCCCCCGACGATCGGAGGCGGGACATGAGTTCCAAGGCCGCGGTCGTCTTCCCCGTCCCGGTCTCGCCCTTCAGCAGGAGGAGCAGGGTCTTTCGGTCGAGCAATTTCTGTAACTCGGGGGGCAAAGGCATCTCTGGCGATGCCCCCCGTTCGAGCTTCAACATCCGCTCACCCAATTGAAGAGAAGAAAGAAAGTTGGGCGGCGATATATCACCGCCGCGTGCTCCAATGTGTTCTTCTGTGTTCACGGAGGGTGATCCGGGTCACCTGATCCATACGTCGGCGAACCGAGCGCAAGAAATCGTCTCAATGACAAGCATTCTCCGATGCGAGGCGCCGTGGCA
The DNA here is from genome assembly GCA_005879045.1 of Methanobacteriota archaeon. Classification (GTDB taxonomy): domain Archaea; phylum Thermoplasmatota; class Thermoplasmata; order RBG-16-68-12; family RBG-16-68-12; genus RBG-16-68-12. Next base: position 504 of record VBLV01000281.1, read on the forward strand.
CACGCCGGATGGGCCCTTCGGCGCCCCGTCGGACCGACAGCGGCCTCCCTTGTTCCTTCACCTCCAATGCGGCGAAAGTCGGTCCGGGGGGATGTACGCTATGTGTACTCTGTCATAGAAGCACACGCGGTGCGCTACAAACAAGGCGCAACGGGACGAGAGTTCGGGCGCACCGATCGACGACCGGAGCGAACTCACCCCGCTAGCCCGGCATCGATCCGCAGCACGAACACGCCGGGGTCATCCGCCTATCAAGAAACGAAATGTGTACTTGTGTGTACATGACGGCCATATACCCTCAACCCGTTCGGCTTCGCGATGAAGCCGCGAGTGAGTCGCGGCCAAGCAGCTTCCCGCCTGGCCCCGACCCCGTCCGCGCGACTGTCGCCCCAGGACGAACACATCTTCCGGGAGCTCATGGAGCGGTTCGCCGTCCTCTCGGAAATGTGCTTCCGGTTCTCCCAGGATATCTACCTCCGGACCGGCGCGGTGCCGGAGCTGGACGTCGAGGAGACGGTTCGGAGGAACGTATCGATCGCACGGCGTGTCTTCGGCGATCGATTTCTGGAGATCCTGGCGACGATCTACCTCAAGAAGTCGGTCGGCGCCGGCGAGCTGGCGGCGATCCTCGGCGGGCTTACGACACCCGACATCTCCCGGAAGCTGCGGGTCCTCGAAATGGCCGGGCTGGTCGAGAGCGGTCCCTCATTCGGCGAGCCCGACCAAACCCGATTCTCCCTGACACACAAGGGGGTCGTCATCGCCCGACTCGGCGAACCGGTGTTCCTCTATCTGAGGCTGGCGGAAGGTTGGAACGCGCCGACCAGTCCAGTGCGACCCGCAGCCCAGGCGGAGGCAGCCGAAAAGGCGGCGGACGTCCACGCCGAGGCCCGGACGTAGTCCGTCAGGACGCGCAACCGTCTCATCCGGCACACTTTCGAATCACAGAGGGAAGTCCCGCCTGCCGGATTTGAACCGGCGGCCTGATGATGGCAGCGGGCACCGCGCACCGAACGGGCACGGGAGCACTCTACAGTCACCCGCTCTGACCAGGCTGAGCTAAGGCGGGATGCGCGTTGAAACGGCTCGGCCCATATGACTCTATCGCATCTGGCGCCGCGGAGACGATCCCCAGGGGGAGATAAATAGGGACCGCCGGTTCCCAGGTGCGGATGGCCCTGCGCCGCGGACTCCGCAACTGGCTCCTTGCGAAGGATTCGGACCCGAGCGTCCGTCTCCGGGTCCTGCGGGATCTTCTCGACCGTCCTGCCGACGATCCGGAGGTCGTCCGCGCACAACGGGAAATCGGGAGGAAGGGGTGGGCCGCACAGATCCTGCGGGGCCAGCATCCATCCGGGCAATGGGTGAACCCGGGCTCGTCCGCATTCGAACTGTACCGGCCGAAGTACGTGGCAACGAACTGGAGGCTGCTCGTCCTCTCGGACTTGGGCCTCACGAAGAAGACCCCGCGGGTCGCCAAAGCGGCGCGCCTGTTCCTGGACCGCTTCTCCCGATCCGGTGATCTGGGGGGCCGCGCAAGCGAGGTGTGCAT
>VBLV01000282.1 GCA_005879045.1 Methanobacteriota archaeon
CGCCTCGAAGCGATGCGCAACCGGGACGGAAGCTGGAACATGGATGCCCTTCACCCGGACAGCGAGGATCCCGTGTACCAGTTTCGCGGGCCGTTCTACCCCCTCGGACTCGAGGTCCCAGGCCGGCCGAGCCGATGGATCACGACGACGGCGCTCTCGGTCCTGAAACGGGCCGGCCGCTGACACGCCAAGGTCCGCGTTCTCACAAGGACAATCGGGAATGAACTGCCGCGGGCCGGGCTCG
>VBLV01000283.1:0-1518 GCA_005879045.1 Methanobacteriota archaeon
CACCCTCGATGACGTGATGCGCGCGGGAAAGATCGCCCGGAGCGCCGCGGCCCAGATTGCGACCCAGACGGCGCCCCCGCCGACGAGCCTGGCGGCTGCCTTCATCCCGGCGTCGTTCCGGCGCCTCGGGGAGAAGGCCGCAGACCAGGACCCGGACGTGCGGATCCTCCGGGACATCACCGGCCATTCGACCTGCGAGGGGACGCTCGCGGACTTCACGCGGTACTTCCGGCATCGCTTCCAGGTCCTGCGGAACATGCTGCGATCCCGCCACGACCTCGCGGGGGCCCAGGAGATTGCGAAGGCCCGCCGGTCGACGCGCGAGGTGCGGATCATCGGCATCGTCGCGGACGTGCGCACGACGAAGAACGGCCACCGGATCCTGGAAATCGAGGACGAGGCGGACCGGATCGCGGTCCTCCTTCCGTCGGAGTCGGCCGTCGCCTCGGAGATCGCCGTCCTGGACGAAGTCATCGGAGTCGTCGGGACCGTCAACGACCGAGGGCTCGTGATCGCCCAGTCGATCGTTCGGCCGGACCTGCCGACCGTCAAGGCGTTCCGAGGAACCCGTCACCACGTCCGCGCGGCGTTCATGTCCGACATTCACGTCGGGAGCCGCACATTCCTCGAGGACAAGTGGTCGAAAGTGTCCGCATGGCTCGGGGGCGCCGACGAGATCGCCGGGTCGATCCGCTACCTCGTCGTGAGCGGAGACGTCGTGGACGGCATCGGCGTCTACCCTCGCCAGGACGAGGAACTCGCAATCGATGACATCTACGGTCAATACGAGGCGCTCGCACGGATGGTCGCGGACCTCCCGGACCGCATCTCCGTCATCATGCTCCCGGGGAACCATGACGCCGTTCGGCCGGCCGAGCCCCAGCCGGCGTTCCCGACCTCGATCCAGAACCTCTTCGATTCGAACGTGATCTTCGCGGGGAACCCCTCCCTCCTGAGCGTCGAAGGCGTCCGCATCCTCGCGTACCACGGCCGGAGCATGGACGACCTGGTGTCGGCGATTCCGGGCATGAGCTACGCGCGTCCACTCGACGTGATGAAGGCGATGCTCCGCATGCGGCACCTCGCCCCGATCTACGGCGGCAAGACGCCGATCGCACCCGAGGCGGAGGACCACCTGATCATCGACGAGATCCCGGACATCTTCGCGACGGGCCACGTCCATGCCGCGGGCGTGGACCAGTATCGCGGGGTCGTCCTCGTGAATTCGTCGACGTGGCAGGCCCAGACGCCGTACCAGAAGATGCGGAACATCGAGCCGATGCCCGCGCGCCTCCCGATCGTCGACCTCGCGTCGGGTCAAGCGATCGTGCGGGAGTTCTAGGCGCGGGAAAGGTTCATCGACGCGGCCGACGTTCGGCGCGTCTGTGCGGATCGCGGCCGTCGGGGACGTCCACGGGAACGAACACCTGCCGGCGGTGACCGCCGACCTGGATCGTCTCGGACCGGTCGACCTGTTCCTGCTCGCCGGCGACACGACGGATCGGAACGACATCGACG
>VBLV01000283.1:1524-4442 GCA_005879045.1 Methanobacteriota archaeon
GTGTTCGGGAACAACGAGTACGCCGGCGACCACCCCGCGTACGTCGCCCGATTCGCCGACGCATTCGGCGTCCGGTTCCTCCAGGACGAGGCCGCGGTCTTCGAGTCGCCGACGGGACGCGTTCGAATCATCGGGAGCGTCGGGAGTCTGGACCGCCCGACGTGGTGGCAGCGGAAGAACCTGCCGCGAGCTGCGGAAGAGTACGAGCGTCGGGTCAAGGTCCTCGACGGCCTCCTGGCGGGAAACGGCACGCAGATCCTCCTGACCCACTATCCTCCGACGTACGTGACGATGGGTGGCGAGAAAGAAGAATGGCGGCCGGAGCTGGGATCGAAGGCGCTCGAATCGGTCCTCCTGAGGCGACGACCGACGCTGGTGATTCACGGGCACATTCACAAAGGGATCCCGGCGGGCGAGCTCCGTCCGAGGTTCGACCGGCTCGATGATTTCGAGGGAGACGCCGCGCCGATCCCGGTGCACAACGTCGCCTATCCCGTGCGCCACGCCGTCTCGACGTTCGATCTCTAGCGGACAGCCCGCGTGGGGTTTATACGGACTCCCATCCTTGGCTACCAGGCCGATGCCCCGCGACCGGTCGCGACACGAAGAAGAGGACGAGGAAGACGAGAACTTCTGGAAGGGGCTCGGGCGGGATCTCCTCGTCGCGGCAATCATCGTGGTCGTGTTCCTCGCGGCGATTTATGCGTACGCCCGCGTGTGGCCGCCGCTCGTCGTCGTCGATGCAGCACTCGAGTCAGGAGTCGTTCCTCGGCGTCATCGACACGGGGGACATGGTGTTCCAGCAGGCCGCGCCGACCCGCGCCGATGTCGTCACGTATCTCGAGGGCCGGGCGAGCGGATACTCGACGTACGGGGATTTCGGGGATGTCATCATCTTTCGCCGCCCGTCGTCAGCGACCCCGGTGATCCACCGAGCCATCATGTACGTGACGGTCCACTCGGGGAACAATACCGCCGACATCCCGGACCTCGCCCTCCTGCCGACCTCGGAGTGGGAGGCGACGAACCTCGCGGGAGCGACGACGTATCCCTATGCCCTCCGGACCGTGACGATCCATCGCATGGGGTTCACCCACAACTTTGGGATCACGTTCAATCTCGCATCGCTCGCGCAATCGTTCGCGCCTCGTTCCGGGTATGTCACGATGGGGGACCACAATGCGCAGGAATCGTGCGCGGGCAGCCTGGATCCGTGCCCCTCCACCCCGTACGACTTCGCCTGGCTGCCGCGTCAAGCCGACGTCATCGGCCGGGCCCGCGGCGAGATCCCGTGGTTCGGCCTCCTGAAGCTCACCCTCCAGCCGACGGACTCCTGCTGCCCGAGGGGCTGGGGGAGCACCGGCACGGACGGTGCGCCGAAGAACAGTTGGGACAGCCTCCTCGTGAGCCTGATTTTCCTCCTCGCGCTGCCGTTCCTCCTGGAGTACGCGATGCGCGGGTGGACGAAGTACGTCCGCCCGCGGCTCCCGGAGATCCGGTGGCCGTGGAAGAGGCGGAGCAAGGTGCCGGCGCCGAACGGGGATCCCCCGGACGAAGACGCGGACTCGTCGGACCGAGAACCGGACGAATGAGGGGCGCGGCCGCCTAGAGCAGCGTCGTCTGGACTTTGAGGCGGTAGCCGCGAGCCTCCGCGAGGATCTCGTCCTTCTCCAGGACCTTCTTCACGTCGAGCAACGGCACGGAGGCCTGGATCTCCTTCGTCCGCCCGCCCCGGCCGAACGATCGCACGCGGGCGTGGACGAGGCCGAGCATGTCCAATTCCGAGATGAGGTCCGTGACCCGGCGCTGCGTCAGCGGCGTCACCCCGGTCTTCCGCGAGAGGTCGCGGTACGTCGTGTAGACCTCGCCGGTCGTGAGCTTCGTGTTCCCGATCTCCTCGTTCAGGAGGATCCCCAGGAGGATGAGCTTCGACTGGGTCGGAAGGCTCTTCACCGCCTCGATGACCGTGTCGAGCTCGATCTTGTTCTTCGCCCGCTGCACATGCTCTTCCGTGATGTGCTCTTCGCCCTGGCGTTCCGCGAGCTCCGCGCTGACCCGGAGCAAATCGAGGGCGCGGCGTGCATCGCCGTGTTCTTGCGCCGCGAGGGCGGCGATCAGATGGAGGACGCCTTCCGCGGCCGTGCCGTTCTCGAACGCGAGGCGCGACCGCTCCGCGAGGATGTCGTACAGTTCGTCCGCGTTGTACGGGGGGAAGACCATCTTCTCGTCCGCCAGGCGCGAGCGGACGCGAGGGTCGAGGTATTCCGTGAAGGTCAGCTCGTTCGAGATGCCGATCAGGGAGACGCGGGCCTTGGACAGGTCGTCGTTGATCTTCAGGAGCTGATACAGGATGTCGTCGCCGTTCTTCTGCACGAGCTTGTCGATCTCGTCGAGGGCCACGATCACCACGCGCTTCTCCTCGTCGAGCTTCTCCAGGAGCAGGCTGTACACGCGTGATGGAAGTTCTCGATGAACTTGTTGCCGATCGACTGCAGCACGCCGTACGGAGTGTCGACGATCTCGCAGTTCAGGTAGAGGTACTGGACCATCCGCGCGCCGTCGGCCTTGCGGAACTCGTTCTCGATGTACTTGACGACGGCCGTCTTGCCGGTCCCCGTCTTCCCGAAGATGAGGACGTTGCTCGGCCGCTCGCCCTTCAGCGCGGTCACCAGGATCTGCGCGAGCTGTCCGATGTGGCTCTCCCGATGCGGCAGGCGATCCGGCAGGTACGACGGACGCAGGATTTCCCGGTCCATCTTGAATATCGTCCGAGTGCCAAGGTACGGTTGGAAGATGCTTTCTTCCATGTAATCCCCCGCTCCCCCTGAAAGCGAGAAGGTTCGCCTCGCGTGTCTCCGTTCCAGAGAAAATCGCGCGCGAGAGGGCCGGTATCAGGGGGACACCACAAAAAGGTTTGC
>VBLV01000169.1 GCA_005879045.1 Methanobacteriota archaeon
CTGGGCGCCGTCGTTATCGACGCCACACCGCTGCAGGGTCCCAAATTTCAGATACAACGTGGCGAGTTGCTCGCGGTTTCCGGTCGCCACCACGGAATTCCCGAGCATCGCCATCGTCGCTCTCCCGAACATTCGGCTGGCCCGGATCACCTCGAGGACCCGTTTGTCGGCGAGGCCCGTTCCTTCGGCAAAGCGAGCCCCGAGTTCGAAGAGTCGCTCCAGCGTGGGATCCCGAGAAAACTCGTCCACGAGAGCGCCGCCGATGTGGTTGATCGCGGCGACCTTCTTCGGATCATGGAGCACGGCTTTCGTCGGCAGTTCCGGGCCGATCACCGCGAGGAGGAGGTCCGCTTCGACCGGAAACTTTCGGACTTCGGCATGGCCGGGCGCGCCCGGTTTGAGCCGCACGTCCATCCCGCCCATCGAGGCCGGGACCACGTCGCCGAGACCCGTGCCACACTCCACCTCCGTCTCGTGGGCGATCGCGACCAGTTCGTCTCGCGGCGTCTTCATGCCGAGCGCATCGTCGAGGGCGAGGGCCGTGCTCAACGCCGCGGCGGCACTCACGCCGAATCCCTGTGAGACCGGAAGGGTCGTCTCGCACAGGATTTTCACCTCGCAGGACCGGCCACCGAGGACCTTCTGTGCGACGCGCTGGGTGACTTCCGCCTTTTGACGTCGTCCGTTCACGATGATGTCGATGGCCGGGCGGGCGTCGTCTCGGACCCGTGCGACCGTGCGGACGCCGAGGCTCAGGCACAGTCCGGCGCCGCGTGAGCCTTTCTTCCGGGGATCTGGATCTTCATGGACCTCGAAGAACGCGGTGACGTGCCCGGGGCAGAACGCCTCACCCTCGGACACCATGGAGGATTGCCCGCCACACCCGCTCTGCCGCGAGCGCCTTCGACCCTTCGAAGGTCTCGGAGCGACCCTTGCGGTCGAAGATCGTGATGGACGTCGTGTCGCCCTTGACCTTCGAGATATCGTTCGCGACGACGAAGTCGACGTCCGCCTCCTTGACGAGGGCCATCGCGCGCGCTTTCAGTTCCGACTCGCTGACACCGGCTTCCGCTTTGAAGCCCACGAGGGCCTTCTTCGCACCCTTGCGAAACCGATTGAGGACCTTGGGCGTCGGTTGCAGGTCCAGGCTCAGGACGCCATCGCGGCTGGGGATTTTGCCGGACTGCTTTTTCGCGGGCGTGAAATCCGAGACCGCGGCGGGGACGACGCAGACGTCCGCGTCCGCCTTCTCGGCCATCGACACGAGATCGGCCGTCGTCTCGAAGGCCTTGAACGGGAGCCAGGGCGGGACCGGCGTCTCGTGCCGCCCGAGCCAGAGCTCCACGTTCGCTCCGTGCTCGAAGGCGACCTTGGCGAGTTCGATTCCCGTCCCACCCGTCGAGCGGTTCGTCACGACGCGGACGTCGTCAATCGGCTCAACCGTCGATCCGGCCACGACCAGCACGCGCAGGTCGACGAGGTCCTTCGGACCCAGTCGGCGGATGACGTGGGCCACGATCGTCTCGACGTCCGCCATCTTTGCTTTCTCTTCCTCGCGTCTCGGTTCGACCAGTTCGACGCGGAGTTCCTGGAGACGCCGGACGTTCGCCGCCACGGCCGGGTTGTCCATCATCGATTCGTGGGCCGCGGGGGCGACGAGGATCGGGATGCCGGAACCGAGAGCGTTCGCCGCATACGTCGTGACGGTGGAGTCGTCGATCCCCTGCGCGATCTTGCTGATCGTGTTCGAGGTGCACGGCGCGATCAGGAGCAGGTCCGCCTTCCCATCGCGACCGCACATCTCGAGGTACTCCATCGAGCCCGTGATCTGCGTGACCACCGGGTTGCCGGTCGCATACTGGAGCGCGTTGGGATGGAGAATCTCCGTCGCGGATCGCGTGAAGACCGCGTGGATCTCGGCTCCGTGCCGGATGAGCTCGTGGGCCAACTTCACGCACTCGACCGCGGCGATGCTCCCCGTGACTCCGAGGACGATCGTCTTGCCTTGGAGCTTGATGCTCTTGACCCCTCGGAGCCGCTCAGCCGGATGCATTCCGGTGACGATTGCCATACGCGATATATAGCTGTGGCCCCGACCTCGTGGGAATGCAGTCCATGACGCCGGCCGAGCAACCTTTAATCCGCGACGCCCGTTAGCTCCGGCCGCTTCGATGGACTATCAGACTACGCTGGAGCATCTCTACCGGTTGGAGCGGTTCGGAATCAAGCTTGGCCTGGACAACATCCGGCGGCTCCTGTCCCTCCTCGGCGACCCGCAGCGCGGCCTGAAGGTGCTCCACGTCACCGGCACGAACGGGAAAGGCTCCGTGTGCGCCTATGCCGCGTCCGTCCTTCGTGCCGCGGGGTACCGCGTCGGCCTATACACATCCCCGCACCTCGTCCGGTTCAACGAGCGGATTCGCGTGGACGGCGAACCGATCGCCGATGACGATGTGCTGCGCCTCTGGTCCGGCATGCAGCCTGCGATTCAGCGGATGACGTCCACGCGGGCGATCGACCATCCGACGTTTTTCGAAGTTACGACCGCGATGGCTTTCGAGTATTTCCGAGAGAGGAAGGTCGACCTCGCGGTCATCGAGGTCGGGATGGGCGGTCGAATGGACGCGACGAACGTGGTCGACGGTCTCGTCTCCGTCATCACGCGCGTGGACCTGGAGCACACGGAGCACCTCGGCAAGACAGTGGAGCGGATCGCCCGCGAGAAAGCCGGGATCATCAAGCCCACGTCGCGGGTCGTGACGGTCGATCAAGAGGCTCTCCCGGTCATCGAGGCGAGATGCCGCGAACTCCACGCGCCGCTGTCGGTCCTCGGACGGGATGTCCATGCGGAGCGCATGGCCGGCGACCTCCGCGGCCAGATCGTCCGAGTCCGCGGGGCCTTCGGATCGGTCGAGGTTCAGACGCCGTTACTCGGCTCCTTCCAGGTCGAGAATCTCGGGATCGCCGTCGCCGCCGTGGAGGAGATTCGCTCGACCGGGCTCACGATTCCGGACCAGGCGATCCGGTCAGGGATTGCCTCCGTTCGATGGCCCGCGCGGATGGAGATCATCCGCACGTCCCCTCTCGTTGTCGTCGATGGAGCTCACAACCGCCCCGCAGCCGAAGCTCTCGGCGCCTCGATGGCCGAGACGTTCCCCGGTCGCAAGGCTCTGCTCGTTACGGGCATCTTGAACGACAAGGACCTGCCGGGCATGGCCGCCGCGTTGGGGCCGATGGCCCGCCGCGTCTTCGCCTGTCGACCCAAGACCCACCGCGCCTATGACGCAGAGGACGTCGCGGCAGCCTTCCGCCCGTATGCCGAGTCCAGTGTCGTCGCCGCGGTCCGGGACGCAATCGACATGGCGCTCGGAGCAGCGGGGCCGGACGACCTCATCCTGATCACGGGCTCGATTTACACGGCGGGGGAGGCCCTTGACCATCTCGGCGTCCGCCCGTGACCGGATCGCGTTCATCGTGCACGATCTTTCCCGCCGGTACCTGCCGAAGGGGGATCTGCACGCGGGCGAGACGGCCCTCGCGAAAATCGTCGCAGAAACGGAGGATCCGTTCAAAGTCTTGATCTCGACGATTCTGTCCCAGCGGACCCGCGACGAAATGACCGAAATCGCTTCGAAGCAGCTCTTCTCGAAATACGATACCGCGGCGGAACTTGCCGCGGCGGACGCCGCCGACTTGGAGCGACTCATCAAGCCGGTCGGGTTCTACCGTCAGAAGGCCGTCCAGATCGTGAAGGTGAGCCGGACCCTCCTCGACCGCCACGCCGGCTCGGTGCCGCGGACCTATGAGGAGCTGATCGAACTCCCCCAAGTCGGCCCGAAGACGGCCAACTGCGTCCTCGTCTACGGATTCGGCGTGCCGCGCATTCCGACGGACACCCACGTCCACCGCGTGAGCAATCGTCTCGGCCTCGTGCGGACGAAGACTCCCGAGGCGACCGAACGACGACTGATGCGAACGGTGCCGGAGGAGTACTGGCTCCACATCAACGAGTTGTTCATCCGATTCGGGAAAGACCTCTGCCGACCAATCGGTCCCCGATGCCCGCAATGCTCCTTCACCTCGTTCTGCCGTTTCTATCCGAAGACGAAGTGGTCACGGGACGCGCGTCGCCGAGGTCGAAAGGCCGCGAGACGCTGAGCCTGACTGCACCTTGATATCGTTGCCCGTGGGTGTCCGATCCGATGCGAATCGACTTCCTCGAGTACGCGGCGATGGACCTTCCGCGGAGGGAGCCGTTCACGATTGCGAGAGGGTCTTCGACCGTGGCCCAGAACGTGATGGTCGTCGTGCATTCCGGCTCTCTCTCGGGCAACGGCAGCGGCGCTCCGACGGATGTGACCGGTGAGACAGTCCGGTCTGCGATGGACGCGATCAAGTCCATGGCACGGGCGTTGGAAGGGTTCACGTTCGAGAGGCCGCGGGAGGTGGCCGACAAGATGGACAAGGTCCTCCCGGGCAACCCGTCGGCCAAGGCTGCGATCGACATCGCGGTGCACGACCTCGCCGCGCAACACGCGGGCGTCCCACTCCATCGCTATCTTGGCGCCACCCGGGATCGGATGGTCACGGACATGACGATCGGGATCATGGACACTCGAAGCGCGGTCGAGCGAGCCCAGCGGTGGACCCAGGCCGGATTCCGTGCGCTGAAGGTGAAAATCGGCCGAGACCCGAAAGCAGATATGGATCGGCTGCGAGCGATTCGAGGGGCCGTCGGTCCCCGCATCGATCTACGGATCGACGGGAACCAAGGGTACACCTGGAGTCAGGCACTCAGCTTCGCACGGGCCGCGAAAGACCTGAACATTTCGATCTTTGAGCAGCCGGTGGCCACCACGGACTTCGAGGGAATGCGCGTCTTGACGGAATCCTCGCCGATTCCGATCATGGCGGACGAGATGGTCCTCACGCCGGACGACGCGAAGAAGGTCCGGTGGGCGAACGCCGCGAAGGCCGTGAACCTGAAGCTGATGAAACATGGCGGCGTATGCCGCACGATCGACGTGAATACGATTTGCGAGTCCGCCGGCTACCCGACGATGGTCGGTTGCATGGGGGAACCGCAGATCTCGATCGCCGCCGCGCTCGCCTTCGCCCTCGGCCAGAAGAACGTTCGGTGGCTCGACTTGGATTCGCACTTCAATCTCGCCGAGGATCCGTCGACCGGCTTGAGGTTCGAAAACGGGGAGCTCATCGCCCCCGACCGACCCGGGCTCGGCATTGCGTTGTCGTGACGCATCCTATGGCTCGACCGGTGCTTCCGCATTCAGGGCGCGGTCCTGTTCCTCTTCCTCAATCACGCGAGCCACCGCGACCACCTCATCGCCGTCGCCGAGACGCTGGAGCCTGACACCGCGGGCCGCGCGACCCTTCACGCTGATGTCCGCGACGGCGCAACGAATCACGACCCCCGCCTTCGTCGTCACGAGGAGATGCTCCTCCGGTCGGACGACTTTCACCGCGACGACGCGACCTTTCGCGTATTTCGCGCTGGTCGTGCGGACTCCTTTGGATCCCCGACGGGTCTTCCGATATTCGGAGATCGTCGTGCGCTTGCCGTAGCCGCTGGAAAGGACCGTCAGCAACTCGGCTTCCGGGTTGCTCGACAGGCCCCGCGACACCCGCCGCGGGTCCGCCCAGCGGACGGACTTCATCGATCGCGAAGCGATTTGCGTATCCGCCGGCGGAAGCGAGGATGACCTCGTCGTTGCCCCCAGCAATCCGCACGTCGATCAGCTCGTCCCCCTCATTCAGCTTGATTGCGCGGATCCCGCTCTCGCGGATGTTCTGAAATTCCGCGAAGCCGGTCCGTTTGATGCGTCCCCGCTTGGTCACGAAGACGAGGAATCGGTCTGGGGGGAAATCTCGGGTCGGAATCATCGCCTCAACTTTCTCATCCGGATCGAGGCGCTCCAACAAGTTGACCACGGGCTTCCCCCGTGCATATCTCCCCGCGGCGGGCAACTTGAAGGCCTTTCGCTTGAACACCTTCCCTTTCGACGAGAAGAAGAGAATGAAGTCGTGGGTTGAGGCCACGAAGAGATCGACGACGTAGTCTTCCTCTTTGGTGTCCATGCCCGTGACCCCCTTTCCGCCTCGACGTTGTTTCCGGTACACGCTGACGGGTAGCCGTTTGATATAGCCCGTGTTCGTGATGGTCACGACGTTGTCTTCCTCGGGGATGAGGTCCTCGATCTGCATGTCGTAGGCTTGGAGCTCGACGGTCGTCCGGCGGTCGTCCCCGAACTTCTCCTTGATTTCGCGGAACTCGGATTTCAAGATGTCCAGGACTCGCTCTCGGGACGCCAGGATCGATTCGAGATTCTCGATCTTGTGGTTCAAGTCGGTCTTCTCCTGGCGCAGCTTTTCGATCTCGAGTCCGGTGAGCTGGCGCAACGTCATCGCGAGGATGGCTTTCGCTTGGTTCTCGCTCAGGAGATAGCGATTCATCAGCCCCGCCTGCGCCTCGTCCGCGTCCCGCGCACGTCGGATGAGTCGAATCACGTCGTCGAGGTGGTCGACCGCGGTGATGAGCCCCTCCACGATGTGCAGGCGCTCCCGGGCCTTCTTCAGGTCAAACTCGGTGCGGCGTCGCACGATGATGACCCGGTGGTCGATGAACGCCTGCATCGAATCCTTCAGCGGCAGAACCCGCGGTTGTCCATCGAGCAGCGCGAGGTTGATCACGCCGAACGTCGTCTCCATCTGTGTGTGGTGGTAGAGCTGGTTGAGGACCACGTCCTCGACGGCGTCCCGCTTCAGCTCCAAGACGATTCGCATGCCATCTCGGTCGCTCTCGTCCCGGAGGTCCGTGACGCCTTCGATTTTCTTCGACTTCACGAGCAAGGCGATTGATTCGACAAGGGAGGCTTTGCTGACCATGTACGGAATTTCGGTAATGACGATCCGGGCGCGGTCGTGGCCGGCCTCCTCGAACTTCGCCTTCGCGCGAATCCGGATGAGCCCTCGCCCGGTCCGGTAAGCATCCGCGACTCCATCCGCGCCGTATAGAATCCCGCCCGTGGGAAAGTCCGGGCCGCGAACCGGACCCGAGTCCGGGTTGTACAGGTCGATCAACTCGGCCTGAGGGTTGTCGATCAATACGATCAGGGCGTCGACGATCTCGCCTAGGTTGTGAGGCGGGATGTTCGTCGCCATTCCGACTGCGATGCCGCTGGAACCGTTGACGAGCAGATTCGGGAACTTCGAAGGAAGGACGAGGGGCTCCTTCAGCGTCCCGTCGAAGTTGTCCATCCAGTCGACCGTCTCTTTCTCAAGGTCTTCGAGCATCGCCTCGGCGGTCTTCGCAAGACGGCACTCCGTGTATCGCATCGCGGCGGGCTCGTCCTCGGTGCTCCCCCAGTTTCCTTGGCCATCGATGAGCGGGTACCGCAACGAGAAGTCCTGGACCATCCGCGCCAAGGCATCGTAGACCGCGAGGTCCCCATGCGGATGCCACTTGCCAAGAACTTCCCCGACGACGCGGGCCGCTTTCTTGTGCGCGGACCCGGAGCTCATCCCGAGCTCGTTCATCGCGTGAAGAATGCGGCGCTGGACGGGCTTCAGCCCATCGCGGACGTCAGGGAGCGCCCTCCCGACGATCACGCTCATCGCGTAGTCGATGTAGGAGCGGTGCAGCTCGTCCTCGATCGGCTGGGGCGAAACGCGTGGACGGGACTCCTGGGCTTCTTCCGGCATGGTCCTCCTAGATGTCCAGGTTCACGACTTCCTTCGCGTGCTCCTGGATGTATTGCCGGCGAGGCTCGACGGCCTCCCCCATGAGGATCGAGAACAGGGCATCGGCGGTCGCGGCGTCCTCAATCGTGACTTGCTTCAACAGGCGGCGGGCGGGATCCATCGTCGTCTCCCAGAGCTCGTCGGCGTTCATCTCGCCTAGGCCCTTGTACCGCTGGTACGCGACCCCTTTGTCGCCGAGTTTCTTCGCCAGGTCCTCCCGCTGCTTCTCCGTGTACGCATAGTGGAGATCCTTGCCTTTCTTGATCTTGTACAAGGGCGGTTGCGCGATGTACACGAACCCGCTATCGAGGAGCGGCCGCATGTATCGGAAGAACAACGTGAGGAGGAGCGTCGTGATGTGCTGCCCATCGACGTCCGCATCGGCCATCGTGATGACCTTGTGGTACCGGACCTTCTTGGGATCGAACTCGTCGCCGACGCCCGCGCCGATCGCGGTGATGAGCGTGCGGATCTCCTCGTTCTTGAGCATCTGGTCGAGTCGGGCCTTCTCGACGTTCAGGATTTTCCCGCGGAGAGGGAGGATCGCCTGGAACTCCCGGCGGCGACCCTGCTTCGCGGATCCGCCGGCGGACGGCCCTTCGACGATGAATAGCTCCGACTTCGCCGGATCGCGCTCTTGACAATCCGCGAGCTTTCCCGGGAGGTTGAATCCTTCGAGTAGGCCTTTCCGACGCGTGAGCTCGCGGGCTTTCCGGGCGGCTTCACGCGCCTGGGCCGCAAGAACGGCTTTCCCGATGCAGATTTCCGCGACCTTCGGAGTCTCTAGGAAGAAGTCGGTGAGCTTCTCGTAGACGATCGACTCGACGATCCCCTTGACCTCGGAGTTCCCCAGTTTCATCTTCGTCTGCCCCTCGAACTGCGGTTCGGGGATCTTGAGGCTGAGGATCGCCGTCAATCCCTCGCGGGCGTCGTCGCCCTCGAGGCTCTCGCCCTGCTTCAGGTACTTGTTGTCCTTCGCGTACTTGATGAAGGCACGTGCCAGACCCGCCTTGAACCCGACGAGATGGGTGCCACCCTCGATCGTGTCGATGTTGTTGACGAACGTGAAGATCGACTCGTTGTAGCCGTCGTGGTACTGCATCGCGACTTCGACGAGCGTACCGTCGGATTCCTTCGCGAACCGGATTGGATCCGGATGGAGCGTGTTCTTCGCGCGGTTGATCCACTTGACGTACTCGGCGATGCCACCCTGGAATTGGAAGACGTCCCCGCGATCGTGGACCTTGTCCACGATGATGATCCGAAGGCCGGCGTTGAGGAATGCCAGCTCCCGCAGACGCGTCGCCAGGATGTCGTAGTCGAATTCGATGGACTCGAAGACCTGGGAATCCGGAAGGAAGGTCATGATCGTGCCCGTGCCTTCCGCGGGGCCGACGACTTCCAAGTCCGTCGACTTCTTCCCGCGCTCGAAACGCATCCGGTGCTCCCGCCCGTCCCGTTTCACGCGGACCTCGAGCCATTCGCTGAGGCCGTTGACGACCGAAAGCCCGACGCCGTGCAAGCCGCCGGACACACGGTACATTTTTCGTTCGAACTTGCCGCCGCTGTGCATCCGCGACAGCACGATTTCGACGCCCGGCGCGCCGTACTTCGGATGGATGTCGACCGGGATCCCGCGGCCGTCGTCCGCGACCGTGACGGATCCGTCTGCGTTCAGGGTGACCTGGATTTCCTTGCAGAAGCCGGCCATCGCCTCGTCGATCGAGTTGTCGACGACCTCGTGGACGAGGTGGTGGAGGCCGCGCGTGTCGACCGAGCCGATGTACATCGCAGGGCGTTTTCGGATCGCCTGCAGCCCTTCGAGAACCTGGATTTGCGTGGCGTCGTAGGCGGTCTCTTCTACCATCTATTTCGTAACCTCTTAGAGCGCGTTTCGGTGCCCTCTCGCAGCCCATCCCGAAGGACGGTCCAAGTAAGCGCTGGGCATTTATAAAAGTTCGGAGGCCAGTTTCTATGGAGAAAACAGCCCTCTGCGGACGAGGTCTCTTCGGGGTCGACACCTTAAATACTATAGCACGGTCATTTTCGACCCCTTATTCTTGATTCAGAGAACGTCGGATGGATGGGCAGAAATTTCGGCGGTGGCGGAGCTTACTTTCGCTTCCACCGGACCCCGTCGCGGGTATCCTCCAGGACGATGCCGACCGCCGCGAGGGCGTCGCGAATTCGGTCCGCGGTCGCGAAATCTTTCCGCTTGCGGGCGTCCTCTCGGAGTGCAACGATCAGGTCGAGGAGACCTTCTACGAGGTCCGCGCCCCCCGCGGCCGGCTCGAGGATGCCCAGCACGTCTCCGAACGTCTGATACGCTCGAGCAGCGTCGTCGAGGGCGCCGCGCCCCACACCCGTTTCGAGGGCCTTGTTCACCACGCGTCCGTACTCGAAGATCACCGCGATGGCCTCCCGGGTGTTGAAGTCGTCCGACATCGCCGCATCGAAATCCGCGAGAGCCTTCGTCGTCGCCACCATCAGCGAGTGATCCGCTTTCCCGGTGTCGGCCGCCCGGCGACGTTCCGCCTCGACCGTGCGCGTCGTCTCCCGAAGCCGCTCGTACGATCGCTTCGCCTCCTCGAGGAGCTCCGGCGCGAAGTCGATTGGCCCACGGTATTGGACGTTGATCAGGAAGAAGCGGATCACTTCGGGCTCGTAGAGCTTCAGCGCCGCTTTCACCGGCCAGTAATTGCCGAGGGACTTGTGCATCTCCTCCCCTTTCACGGTGACCATGCCGCCGTGAATCCAGTATTTGACGAAGGGCGTGATTCCCGTGTACGCTTCGGCCTGGGCGATTTCCGACTCGTGGTGCGGGAACATTAGTTCCGTCGCCCCGCCATGCAGGTCGTATTGCGGTCCGAAGTGTCGGATCGTGATTGCAGTGTCCTCGATGTGCCATCCCGGCCGGCCTTTGCCCCACGGGCTGTCCCACCCGGGTTCGCCTGGCTTTTGCGCTCGCCAGAGGACGAAGTCGGCCGGATGCCTCTTCCGCTCCTCGATGGCGATGCGTGCCCCGGGACGTAGCGACTCGACCTTTTGTCCGCTCAGCTTGCCCCAGCCGGAGAACGTAGTGGTGTCGTAGTAGACGCTCCCGTCCTCGGCGACGTACCCGTGTCCCTTCTGAATCAGTCCTTGGATCTGCTCGACGATGTCGTCGATGTAGTCGGTCGCGAACGCATACACGTCCACCGAATCACAGCGGAGCGCGTCCATCACCTCGAGGTACTCGCCGAAATACTGATTGACGATGTCCTTCCACCCGCGTCCGGTCTTCTGCATCTTCTCGATGATCCGGTCCTCGATGTCCGTGACGTTCTGCAAATAGAACAGGTGGTACCCTTTGTGGCGGAGGAAGCGGGCGACGACATCGAATGCGACGTAGGTCTTCGCATGGCCCATGTGCGTCTCGTCTTGCGGGGTGAGCCCGCAAACAAACATCGACACGCGGTTGGCATGGAGGGGAACGAACTCCTCCTTCTTCCGGGTGAGCGTGTTGTAGACTCGGATGGGCATCGCGCGGTCCGCATGAAGGCGGCGCGTATTAAGGTTCTTGAGCGACATGCAGGGCGCGTCCGATTTTTTCAGAGTTTGTCAATCGCGATACATTTGATGCGCAAGACTTATGGACCCCGGGCCTGCAATGATGGCCGGCCATGGCGGGTCTCTTCCCCTCCCGGCATCCGGCGAGCGGTCGCGTCTCCTGGCCCCGCGGACTCCAGCGGGCCGCCTTTCTTCTCGCTGCGAGCGTCGCACTCTTCTGGTCCTCCGTGGCATTCGGTCGATGGATGATTCCGATTCCGGATTCCGGTCCGATTTATGGAGACCTGCTGATTGCCTGGGTCGCCGTCCTCGTCCACATCTCCGCATGGCCGAACCTCTGGGCCGGACTGCGGGACCTCCGGGCTCGCGAACCCAACGGGGCAAGTATCCTCGTCGCATGGAGAGCGTTCCTGCTCACCGTCGTCGTGATCGTCGCCGCCGTCGCCATCCTCGTCTTCGAGTACCGGGCGATCGTGTCACCGGATGCGTGGATGTTCATCCTGTACGTGACCGTCTTCCGGTACGTCGGTTGGTCGTTTGTCCCAATCCTGGCCCTCCAAGGCGTCCTCTTCGGTCGCGTCGCAAGCTACCTCGAACCGCGGTTTCGGTATCTCGCGGACGCCGGCGCGTTCGTCTTGTTCACTGTGGCCGCCGCGACGACCGGCGTCGTCCTCCAGAATCCCGGGGCAACCGCGTTCGCACAAGCTTGGAGCTTGGGCTCCGGAATCCTCCCGGCAGCGGCACTGGCGGGCTACGTCCTGATCGCTCTCGGGATGACCGCCCACTTGGCCCCGGCAACCTCGCGGTTCTCCGTGTGGTCGCGACGACGCCCGCGCGGGTCGTCAACCGAGCGCTCGCTCCAGGTCTTCCGTTAGGTCCTGAACGTCCTCGAGTCCGATCGAGAAGCGCACCAAGCCATCCGTGATTCCCTGCTTCTCCCGCTGTTCCTTCGGCACGCTCGCGTGGGTCATCGATGCCGGGTGCTCGATCAACGACTCGACGCCGCCAAGGCTCTCGGCCGGCACGATCACCTCGAGCCGTTTGAACCGCTCGACGATCCGGGACGGATCGCGAACCTCGAAGCTCAGCATCCCGCCGAAGCGACGCATCTGTTTCTTGGCAATCGCGTGACCGGGATCGTCGGGGAGGCCGGGATAATGGACATTCGCAACGGCTTTGTGTGTCTTCAGGAATTTTGCCATGGCT
>VBLV01000289.1:0-1200 GCA_005879045.1 Methanobacteriota archaeon
TTTCACGTTCCCCTACGGCGACTATGACGGCATGGCCTGGGACGGCACTCATATTCATCTTGCATGGGGCGAAGGTCCAAGTTACCACGGGCCGGGCAACGTCTGGTACGCGACCTCGTGAGCCGACGGAACTGAATCGTCTTCCCCTCGGTCACTGACTCCGATTCATCCGCCCAAGACGGGAAACTACTTATTGGAAAGGAGGCTACGCGGGCGCCGGCGACCCGGTGAAACGCTCTTCGCGGGCCTGGAAAAAGCGCGGAAAGATGCGCTGGAAGTGGCGCAAGAAGCGGATGCGCCGCCGCAAGCGCGAACAGAAGATGCGGCAGCGGTGAGCGGTCGATTACGGCAAAGGTACTTGGCGACTCCGCGTGATACGTCGTGGCATGCGCGGGGAGCGGTTCACTTCCGGCCTCGCCTTCATCTTGGCGGGACTCGGGATCCTCTTCGTGACGGGGGCGTTCGAAGCCGAGATCGTCTTGACGAGCGGCCTCGGTACGCCAAGCTACCTCGGCGCGACGGACCTCGTTCGTTTGTCCGCGGTTCCGTGGGGCCTGGGCTTGCTGTTTTTCGGATACGCAATCGACCATCCAGCGGTCTTGTGGGACCAAGTCCACAGCCGTCGAATCCTTGCGACGTTCCTCCTCTTTGCGGACGGTGCGATTCACATCGTCGCCATTGGGGAACACGTGGAGTCGATCGTCGTGGCGTTCTTCCTTGTCCTCGCGCCCCTGGAGTTCATCGGCGGCTTCACGATCTTGCGCGCCTCTCGGCCGATCGTTTGGGCCTGGCTGTTGGCGGCGCTCGCTTTGATCGGACTGTACATCGCCTCCCGGCTCGTCGTCTTCTCGTTCGTGAGCCAGCAGTACGTATTCGGCCCGGTGGGACTCGTTTCGAAAATCATCGAGGGCGTTCTTGCATTTGCACTCGCGCAAGAACTCTGGACCACGTCGGCCGCGCGACGTCCGCGGGCCGTTCGACCCGCGACGCAAAGTTAGATATCCCCGCCGCTCTTGCGCGACCCAGAGTCCCATGGGGACGTAGTTTAGCCTGGTAGAATTACGGGCTCCAGTCATGGGCTTGATTGCGAACGGGTTTGCTGAATTCCGGTGATGACAGACTGGAGCGCTGACCCATGGTTCGCAGAACACGCGTGGGTCGCTCCCCGCGTGGGAGAAACCCGTCGATCAGGGTTCAAAT
>VBLV01000289.1:1228-1688 GCA_005879045.1 Methanobacteriota archaeon
CACGGCCGAGTTGAGCTGTCGGCCCGCGCTCCCGCGCCAATCCGTCGCGAGGGTTTAAGGAGGCGAACTTTCTCCCGCCGGGGGGATTCCCATGCCGATCGATCGCAGACGACTTCTTCAGGTCGTGGCGATCTTCGGCGCTGTCTGCGCGTACGCCACAATCGTCGTCGGAGGCACCGTGCGCGGAATGAACGCGGGACTCGCGTGCCCCGATTGGCCTCTGTGCAACGGTTCGGTGGTGCCGAACCTCGCGGACACCGGAATCCTCGTGGAATACATCCACCGCCTCGTGGCGGCGTTGACGGGGATCTTCATGTTGTCCACCCTCATCGCCGCCGTGCTTTGGTTTCGCCCGGAGATGCGAATCGTCACGCTGTCGGTCATGAGTTTCGCAATCCTCGTCACGCAGGTGGCCGTCGGCGCGCTCACGATTGCCTCGGAGAACGACTGGGTCGTCGTC
>VBLV01000170.1 GCA_005879045.1 Methanobacteriota archaeon
ATCGTTGAAACCATCTCGGCCAAGGCGAAGGCCGGCGTCCTGGTGCGATTGCTCCTCGATGCGTTGGGAGGACGGGCGATGCGGAAGCTCGAACCGTTGCTCGCGGGTAGCGGCGTGAAGCTCGCCTACTTTTTCCCGCGGGTTTCCCGTTTCAACTATCGGAATCATCGCAAGATCGCGGTCATCGATGGGCGCATCGGCTATTGCGGCGGCTACAACATCGGCGAGGAATACTTGGGGCGCGGCCCGCTCGGGTATTGGCGCGACTGCGCCGTCCGGGTCCAGGGACCCGGGGTCGAACAGCTCCAGATCCGGTTCATGCAAGACTGGGCCTTCGCTTCCCGAGAGCAGGCGACCAACCCATCGCCGTACCTCCAAGCCGTGCCGCAGAACTCCTCGGCGATGCTCCAGCAGATCTCCTCCGGCCCGGACACCTCCCAGGAATGGGTCAAGCAATCGTACATCAAGATGATCACGATGGCCAAGGAGTCGTGCTACATCCAGACTCCGTACTTCATCCCCGACGCCAGCGTGATCGACGCGTTACGCATCGCGGCCGCCTCCGGCGTGGACGTCCGAGTGATGATTCCGTGCAAGCCCGATCACATGTTCGTCTTCTGGGCCTCTCAATCCTTCTGCGCGGACCTCCTCGAAGCCGGAGTTCGGTCGTTCAAGTATAACAACGGCTTCCTGCATGCCAAGACGTTTATCGTCGACGGGAAGGTCGGCTCCGTGGGCAGCGCCAACATCGACCCGCGCTCCTTCCATCTGAACTTCGAGACGAACGTGATTATTTTCGATGAGGCGATCGGCGGGCAGATGAAAGAGGCGTTCCTCCGAGACGTGGCGGTCTCCACGGAACTCACTCCGCAAGACTACGCCAAGCGAGGCTGGGTGGTCCGTTTCAAGGAGCCCTTCTGCCGGCTCTTCTATCCGATTACCTGAATCCGCGCACGCTCACTTCACCTTCGCTCGCGTCTTCGGGCGCCTCGACGTTCTTCTCTGGACGAACCGCTGGACCCGGGGCATGTTCTGTCGGTAATGGACCGCGATGGAGGGGACCGTGTACGGGACATAGCGGGTCATGAGGAGCGCGGCCGTGACGCTCTTGTCGAGTAGGTTTTTCTCCCGGCCCACGACGAAGCTTTGTCGGTGCACGACGGCATTCAGGAACCCTTCGACATCGGCCGATTCCGCGCACGTCACGATGTTGCCCAGATCCTTCAGGGTGTGCCCGTCCGTGCCTCCGACGAGTCCGAGGCCCTTCCGGACCGCG
Organism: Methanobacteriota archaeon; assembly: GCA_005879045.1. Classification (GTDB taxonomy): domain Archaea; phylum Thermoplasmatota; class Thermoplasmata; order RBG-16-68-12; family RBG-16-68-12; genus RBG-16-68-12. The sequence goes on from VBLV01000170.1 coordinate 1,277, forward strand.
AGATTCGAGGCCTTGCGGTTGAGGTTTCTCCGCATCCCTCCGTTGATGACCTCGATCGCTTCGAACCGAGAGAGGGTTTCCTCGGCGAGGTATTGCTTCTCGATGCACTTGGCCACTCCCTTGTTGAAGACGAGATATCCGTACGGATGGGCGGCCGCCCGGACGCAATTGTAGCGGTCGGAACACCCGAGGAGATCGACGGTCGGGAGACCCGTCGCCATGTACGGGCTCTTCCCCTTTTTCCCTTCGACCTCGCGCTCGTAGAACTCGACCATCTCCGCGATGTCGTAGAAGTACAGCAGGATGTGCGGGCCATCCTCCGCGCTGACCTCCATGCCCGGGATCAGCAGGACCTCCGGTCGCATCCGGTGCGCTTCGACGGCACCGGACGGCGTGTTGTGGTCCGTGATCGCGAGGCCGACACCTTGCTTCTTGGCCAGGGACAGTGCTGACCGAACCTTCGTGTACGCGTCGGAGTGGTTCGTATGGAAGTGCATGTCGACGGGGTGGAAGCCCCATTTCCGGATGTGCTCTACCATCGGCCGTTCGAAGCGGACGTTCTGGAGGACCCCGTCGTTCTTCATGCCTGTCTCCAAGAACATCGGGCTCGTTGAATTAAGGCAATCGGCACACCGTATCTTTATCCGCGAGGTCTCGGTGAGAGGTCCATGGCCACCAATCCAGCCGGGCCGTTCGATCCGCTGGAGCCCTTCGCCCGAGACGACCTCCTCCGAGAGGTCCTCGATGGATTCGAGAAGTTTGAATACAAACTCTACGGCCCGATCCCGGTGCGGTTTCACCGCGGCCAACCGACGAAATACGAATTCGATCTCAATCTCGGCGTCGTGCATTTCACAGAGCAGGACTTCGCTGGGCTGAGCGAATTCGTCCGCGGGATCAATGCGAAGTGGGGAACCCAGATGACGTTCTGCGTGTATCCCTCGAAGGAGAAGGCCAGGGACATGATCCTCAACGTTCGCGGCTCACCGATGGCGCCCGCGGAGATCGATTAGCGCGAGCTCGCCGTTCAGGGGAGTTCGACGACGACCTTCCCGTCCTCGATTGCCACGGGATATGATCGAACCGGCTTCCGAGCGGGCGGTCCGACGACGTTCCCGGACGTCACGTCGAACCGCGACCCATGCCACGGACACTGGATGATGGAGCCTTGAAGTCGGCCTTGGCACAGCGGCCCACCCAGGTGGGTGCAGGTATTGTCGAGACAGTACACCTTCCCGCCGACCTTGAACAACGCGTACGGCCTCTGATTCGTCGAAACGCACTTCGCACCGCCCTCCGGTACCTCGCTCTCCATCCCCAGGACTGCGCGCATGGACCGTCGAGAGGTCGGACCTGCTCAAGTCGTTGTCGTTGGTCGACCGCTCTAGGAGCGGGCAGACACAGGGGGGCGGGGGGTCGCCTCGGCGATCTGCTCTCGTTCCGTCGACCCCTTCATCGCGAGTGTCGAGGAGGTCCCGCCGGAGATGACCTGGCTGACGGCGTCGAAGAATTCGGTCCCGACGAACGCCTGGTGTTCCGTCGCCCGGTACCCGCGCTCCCGCGCCGCGAACTCGTCGTCCTGGAGTTCCGCATAGGCGGTCATCCCGTGGTCCGCGTATCGAGAGGCGAGTTCGAACATCGACAGATTGAGGGTGTGGAACCCGGCGAGGGTCACGAACTGGAACCGATACCCCATCCGACCCAGCTCCTGCTGGAACTCCGCGAGCGCCGACGGGTCCAGCTTCTTCCTCCAGTTGAAGGAGGCCGAGCAATTGTAGGCGAGCAGTTTTCCTGGATAGCGCGCGTGGATCGCGTCCGCAAACCCGCGGGCCTCCTCGACGTCCGGAGAAGAAGTCTCGCACCAGAGGAGGTCCGCATACGGCGCGTACGCGAGGCCTCGGGCGATGGCCGCCGGCAGCCCGCCGTCGAACCGGAAGTACCCTTCCGGAGTGCGCTCGCCCCCGATGAGCGGACGGTCGGACGGATCGGCGTCGCTCGTGATCAGGCGGGCACTGTTCGCATCGGTCCGGGCGACGATCAAGGTCCGGACGCCCATCACGTCGGCCGCGAGCCGAGCCGCGACGAGCTTCTGGATGAACTCCGAGGTCGGGACGACGACCTTGCCCCCGAGGTGTCCGCACTTCTTGGCGGCGGCGAGCTGATCCTCGAAGTGGACGCCGGCGGCTCCGGCCTCGATCATGGCCTTCATGAGTTCAAACGCGTGGAGGGGCCCACCGAATCCGGCTTCCGCGTCCGCGACGATGGGGACGAACCAGTCGACGTCGTGGTTCCCTGCCAGGTGCTGCTTTTCGTCTTCCCGCCGAAGAGCGTTGTTGATCCTCCGGACGACGTTGGGGACGCTGTCCGCCGGATAGAGGCTCAGATCGGGATACATCTGGCCCGCGCCGTTTCCATCGGCGGCGACTTGCCAACCGCTCAGGTAGATCGCCCGGAGTCCGGCCCGGACTTGCTGGATCGCCTGGTTTCCGGTGAGCGCCCCGAGGGCGGGGACGTAGGCCTCGGACTTCAGCAGACTCCAAAGACGCCCGGCCCCTCGCTCTGCGAGGGTGTGTCGAATCCGGATCGTGCCCCGAAGGTGGACGACATCCTCCGGCCCGTACGGGCGGATGATTCCGGCCCACCGTTCATCCATCTTCCAGTCCGGTTCCAGGTTCCAGGTCTCATCAATCATTCGCCCACGGGCTCCCCCGGTACGCGTGATACGTGACGACGATCTTCGGAACGGACGGGAAAGCTCGCCGTGTCGGGGGAGCGATCCCCGTACTCATCGAGAGACGCCGGGATGCGCGGGAGCGGGAGAGGGATCGATGCCCGGACCTCGCGATGTCGCCCGCCATCACCCGATCGGCTCCTCGGACCGCCGTCACGAGAGGCCATTCGAGGTGCGCCGTATAAGGCGCAGGAGTTACGTGGACGGCGAACCCGCCAGTCGAACTCGTTCCAAACACGACCGATGCGGGTTTATTCTTCTATTCAAGTTCCTGAGAGTGTCGGGGCCGGACTTGGAGGATCGCACGGTCGTCTTCGATTCGTTCGCCCGACCGCTGCTCGTGATCCACGGAACGGAGGACGGCTTCATCCCCTCTCGGACGCGGCGCGGACCCACCGCGGCCCCCGGATGTCCGCGATTTTTGAAGGGGGCAGGCCTCACGCCGATGTGGGACCGGTCGGAGGCAACCTCCGAGGCGATCATTGCTTGGACCCAAGGCCTTCGGGCATGAGCGACTCGTTTCGGCGTGGCAATTCCTCCGAATCCCCTTCGGATCGCGCGATCGTTCGATTCCCTCTCTTGACGAATGAACTACCGCGAAAAGACTAAGCGCTCGGAGAAGCCCTCCATCGAACCGATGCGGGTCGCCATCCTGGGCGTGGGGGGCCTCGGCCGGACCCTCGCCTCGGAACTCCGGGGGGACCCGCGGGTGACGTCGCTGCTGCTCATCGACCTGTTCGGGGAACGGGCGCGCGTGCTGACCGGCATCCGAGGTCGGGTCGCGATCGAGGCGAAGCAGCTGAATGTCGAGAACCGGATCGCCCTCACGAAGGCGATCGCGGGCTCGGACCTCGTGATCAACACGACCCTTCCGAGATACAACCTCGGGATCATGCAGGCGGCCCTCGAGGTCCGCGCAGATTACCTTGACCCCTCGGCCGCGGGCCCTCGGGAAGCGGGTGGACTCGCGGGGATCTTCGAACAGCTCGCGATGGGGGAGGCGTTCAAGGCCGCCGGCCTGACGGCCCTCGTCTCGATGGGCCTGGACCCCGGTATCTCGAACGTCATGGCGCGGACCGCCGCCGAACGGCTCGACACGGTCGACGCGATCCGCATTCGCTCCGGCAGCGTCGCGGCGCTGCCCGGCTACACGTCGTTCCCGCTCTACTCCCGTGAGGTGTTCCTATCGGACGTCTTGACGCCGCCGACCGTCTGGCTCGACGGCGGGCTCCAGAACCGCGCCCCGCTCAGCGAGCCGGAAGAATACCCGTTCCCCCCGCCGGTCGGGTCGCAGCGCACCTACCTCATTTCCCACGAGGAGGTGAAGACGTTGCCAAAGTACCTCGGCAAGCCGATCGGCCGGGTCGACTTCAAGTACGTCCTGGAGCCGCACCTCGTGCAGGCGATCCTGTCTCTCGACAAGCTCGGTCTGCTGGCGGATGCCCACCTGATCCGGGTCGGGAATCAGATGGTCTCGTTCCGCCGTGCGTTCCTCGCGGCGTTCCCCGAGCCATCCGCCCTCGTGCTGCCGCTCGACGGGGCCGAGTCGCTCAGCGTCGAGGTCGAGGGCCAGACCGGTGGGAAGCGAGTCGTTCACCGAGGCGATGTCACCCTGACGCATCAAGAGGCGAACCGCAGGCGTTCGACGACCGCGGCCTCCTACCTGGGCGCCGTCGGCGTCGCGATCGGGACGGCGCTCATCGCCGACAAGGCGACGCCCGGTCCGGGGGTCCATCCCGCCGAGACCTTGGAGCCGCTGCGCGTGTTCAAGGAATGGTCCGCGCGGAATCTCCCGATGGCCTGGTCCGAACGCGTCCTCGAAAGGTAAGTCGGTCAAACGTCCAGGGTTCGACTGGTCCGTTTTCCGAATCCTCTGGACACACCTCGAAAGACAGGTGTCAACGAATGTGAGCCGTCAGAAGATTCATCGAGCCACCCGACTTCTCATGCGAGTCATCGGATTGCATAGGCATTTCCTAACCAATCCGAGACCACCCAGACGATTCGGCCACTCTCCGCCTCCAGTCGTTTGAAGGTCTTCACGAGCGCAAGCGAACTAACGCAGGCCATCGAACCGGCGTAGAGAAAGGACGCAAAGCCGATTTCTGCGCCAACCAAAGGGTTTTGCCAGCCTACTGTCGCTACCACCCACGCGAATGCTCCGCCGGCCAGGAACGGAGCCACGGCAGCGAAGTTCAGTAGGAAGCGTCTGCGGCCTGCCTTAGAGAGCTCGGCCGTCAAGAGATCGGACGCGATCCACCTCGATTCAACTGACCCGAAGATCCAGCCAGCGGGCGCACCCGCCAGGATCCCGGAGGTCGCCCAAAGGGCGGCGGTCTGGTTCGCTGCCGCCAGAATGAGGAAAGTTGCAATTGTCAAGAAGAGGAAGACCGCCGACATGAACACGTGCAGTGAGACTGCCCTGCTGGGCCCACCGCCGCCGAACCCTTTGAGGTCGCGTGGTTTGCTCATCGCAACCTTCCTGTCGAGGCCGAAGATGCCGCGACGCTTTGGCTGTCCCTCTCATCTCTTTGGAAGCACAGACCTGTTACGTCGGGTCGCCGAACGTCAGGTAGTGCCACGGCTTACGGACCTGGTCCGTGAGGTCGATGAACACGTGCTTGACCTGCGTGTAGTCCTCGAGGGAGAAGAGGCTGAGGTCCTTCCCGAAGCCGCTCTGCTTGTACCCGCCGTGCGGCATCTCGCTCACGAGAGGGAGGTGGTCGTTGATCTCGACGGCCCCGAAGCGCAGCGCGTTGGCGGCCCGGTGCGCGCGTTGCACGTCCTTCGTCCAGACCGACGAGTACAGGCCGTAGACCGTATCGTTCGCCGCCTCGATCGCCTCATCCTCGTTGGAGAACTTCTGGACGTTGACCACGGGTCCGAAGACCTCCTCGCGGGCGATCCGCATGGATGGATCCGTGTCGACGAACGCGGTCGGCTCGTAGTACCAGCCTTTCGCGAACGCCTTGTCTTTCGGCCTCTTCCCGCCCAGGGCGAGCTTCGCCCCCTCGTCCTCGCCGATCTCTACGTACTTCTCGACCTTCTCCCGCTGCTTCTGCGAGACGAGCGGCCCGAGGTCGGTCGCCCGCATGAGTGGGTCGCCCATTCGGACGGTCTTGAGTCGCTCGAGGAATTTGTCCTCGAACTTCTTGTACGCCTTCTCGTGGACGATGAACCGTGCGGCCTGTGTGCAATCCTGGCCGCCGTTCACCATCGACGCGGCGACGGCGCCTTCCGCGGCGGCCGCGATATTCGCGTCGTCGAAAACGATGAACGGCGCCTTGCCGCCGAGCTCGAGATGGAGCTTCTTCACGTTCGACTTCGCGGCCTCCATGATGTCCTTCCCGGTCGCCGTGTCCCCGGTCAGGGAGACCATGTCGACCTTGTCACTCGACGCGAGCTCGTTCCCGACGACCGGGCCTGGACCCGTGATCAGGTTCACGACGCCGGCTGGGATTCCGGACTGTTCGACGAGCTTTCCCAGTTCGAGGGTCGTGAGCGGCGTGAGGGACGCCGGCTTGAGGACCGCGGTGTTCCCCGCCGCGAGCGCCGGGCCGAGCTTCCAAATCGCCATCATGAATGGGTAGTTCCACGGGGTGATCTGCCCGACGACGCCGATGGGTTCCCTCCGGATGACGCTCGTCGCGCCGTATGCGTATTCCGTCGACGCCAAGCCCGTGAGGGTCCGGGCGGCACCCGCCATGAACCGCAGGTTGTCGACGGAGAACGGGATGTCGGCATCGCGCGCCTGCTTGATCGTCTTCCCTTGATTCTGGACCTCGATCGGGGCCAGATGGTCCATGTCCGCCTCGATCAGGTTCGCGAGCTTGAACAGGGCTGCGGAGCGGTCGCCCGGCGTCATGCGAGGCCACTTCCCCTTGTCGAACGCGGCCCGCGCCGCGTCGATCGCCGCTCGCGTGTCTTCGACGTCCGCTTGCGGCACCGCCGCGATCCTCCCGCCGGTCGCGGGATTGATCACGGTGTACGTTGCCTCCGTGTGGGACGGCACCCACGCGCCGTTCACGTAGTTGAGATACTCCGACTTGCCCACTCGATTGCCCCCGGTGGTGGCGGTTAGAGTCACTGCCGGCTAAGTAACTTTCGCGCCTCGAGCGAGGGAGGCGAAGCGACGTTTATCCTCAAAGCTCGCTTGCCCTTCGAAGCTCCGCCTTTCTCTTCAAACGCGATATTCACTCGGAATAGTATAAGTGCGGGAGGTATGAATCGGAACCCACGGGATGACATGAAGGCGCACAGCATCTACGTCGAGCAACGGACGATTTACAAGTGTTCATGCAACCGCGAATTTGAGGACATCCAGAAGGCCGAGTCGCATCTTCGGAATCCTCCGCAAGAGAAGGTCAAGAGCCCTCGACCGAAGAAACCCGCCGCCCGACGAAGGGAAGCGAAGACCGTGATGGTCACGGCGGCAGAGATCCCCGAGCCTTCGGGGAAGCGGTCCTGGCTTTCAGCCACCCCGGAAGGGGACGAATCGCAAGACGGATCGTAGGCGCGACGGAAAAGGGCGGCGCGCCGACCGATCGCGGGCGTCCGTGCCAAGTGGTCTATCTGCGGCTCGGGCCTTTGTGGCTTTCCGTCTTCTCGCCGGGCCGTTTCTTCGCGGCCTTTTGCGCGTAGCCGATTTCGCGCTCCATGAACACCAAGGCGCTGGAGACCGTGGCTCCCGCCGTCCGAACGAACGCGTCGGCGAACTTGCCGCCGGCCGCCGCCACTTCCTCCACGCGGCCTGCGAGCTCCTGCAGAAATCCCATGGTCCCCCCAGACGCATCGGCCGCTATGAGCCTGTCGGAGGCTACGCGGCGAGCTTGTCCATGACGACGGGGAACGATTCCGCGAAGCGCTTGCAATCGGCCTCGGAGACCGTGAACGACACGCGGAGGAACTTCCCCCCGTGTTTCTTCGACAGATACGATCCTGCGCGCGTGTGGACGAGGTGGTCGAAGAGGAGGCGTTCTTCGACGACCTCCGGGTTCACGCCGGTCGAAGCGAGGTCGATCACGAACATGTTCGCCTTCGAGGGATAGACCGGGAGGGAGGTGCCGTCGACCTTCCCGACCGCGCCCCGAATCATCTCCTGATTCTTTCCGCAGATGCGCCGGATCCCCGGGAGCCACTCCTTCTTGCTCTTCAGCGCGGCGAGCGCGGCTCGCTGCGCGAGGACGTTCACCCCGAGGACGTTCGTGTCGAAGCGCCGCAGCGTCTGAATCACATCCGCCTGTCCAATGATCGCTCCGATTCGAAGACCCGCGAGACCCGGCGCCTTGCTGAAGGAGTAGGACAGGAGGGTCCTCTCGGGGTAGAGGTCCGTGGCGAGGACATGGTCCGCGTTGAAGTCTCGATAGGTGATGTCGTCAATGAGCCACAGGCCGTGGTCTTTCGCGATGTCCGCGAGGCCTTTGATCTGCGACCGCGAATATCCCGAGCCGAGGGGATTGTTCGGGTCGATCGCGAGGAGCATCTTCGTCGCAGGCGTGATCGATTCGAGCGCGAGGTCCGGCGTGAGGACGTACGGCTTGCGGTAGATGTTGACCTCGATCGCGTGCGCTCCCGCCATGGCCACCTGGTCGTGGATCGGGAGGAACGCGGGGTCGGTCGAGAGCGCCTCGTCCCCGGCTTTCAAGAGCGCTCGGGTCGCGATGTATTCCCCCTCGATTCCGCCGTTCGTCAGGATCATGTCGGCGTCGTCGAGGCCCAGGTCCTCCCGGATTGCGTCGGCGAGCCCGGGGATCCCCGCCTTCCTCGGGTACAGATTGAACTCGCGTTCGTCGGCGCTCGTGCGGATCGCGTCGAGGATCGACGGATGAACCGGAAGGGTGTTCGTATTCTGCGACATCCAGGCGACCTGGTGACGGTGCTCGTGCGCGAATTCGAAGTTGTCCTTCGACGTCATCGAGTCCTCCCTCGGCGCGGACCGAGGCCGTCACCCCTCATATCGATTTTGGTCGAATCCCCGCGGGCGCGAACCATGCGCAAGGGATTTGACCGCGGTCCGTGATGGCCCACCCATGACGCTGGGAGGAAGAAAGGTCGTCGTGCTCGCGGAAGATGGATACGAGGATCTCGAGCTCTGGGTGCCATACTACCGGCTCCTGGAGGAAGGGGCCGAGCTGGTCCTCGCAGGTCACGAGAAGCGGACCTACACATCGAAGCACTCGTACCCGTGCGAGGTCGACGTGACGGCCGCAAACCTGAAGGCGAAGGATTTCGACGCGGTCGTGATTCCCGGGGGCGTTGCGGGCCCGGATCGAATGCGCCAACACAAAGAAATCCTGTCGTTCGTCCGCTCGATGGACGAAGGTCGCAAAGTCGTTGCAGCGATTTGCCACGCGGCGTGGGTGCCGATCAGCGCAGGAATCGTCAAAGGCCGCCGGATGACCTCGTACGCAAGCGTGCGAGACGACTGTCTGAACGCGGGCGCGGACTGGGTCGACGAGGAGTGTGTGGTCGACGGGAACCTCATCACATCGCGTTTCCCCGACGATCTGCCCGCGTTCTGTCGGGCCATCGTTTCCGTCTTGACGAAGTGAGCGCCGCCGATGGTCCGCGCTCCGGCGGATTGGCGGAGCGTTCTTCGTCGCGCCGAGGTCCTTGTCCGACGCCATGACATGCGGAGCCTCGAGCTGCTCCTTCCCACGCTCCGTTGGCGCGATCCGATGGCGCGCAACCGGGCCGTCGCCCTGCTGGTCCGCATGGGTCCCCTTGCGGTGCCGCCGCTCCTTGCGAGGCTGGAAGACGCGGAGACCGCGGCGGAGCGCCGGGCCGCCGCCGATGCGCTCGGCCGAATCGGGGATTCACGGGCCGTGGCCCGACTCCTCTGGGCGCTCGAGGATCCCGCGATGACCGTGCGGCGGGCTTCGATCGTCGCGCTGCTGCGGCTCGAAGCGATGAACGCCGTGCCGAGAATCGCGCGCATGTTGGAGGATGAGTCCGGGGGTGTGCGCGTAATCGCCGCGGACGTGCTCGGCAAGTTCGAAGACCCTCGCGCGGTCTCGGCCCTCGTGCGTGCGCTCGGAGATGTGCAGTGGTATGTGCGCCAGACGGCTGCGACGGCGCTCGGACAGATCGGTGATCGACGGGCCATCGCGGCCCTCGAGAAGGCGACCCGGGATCCTCGGAAATCTGTCGCGCGGGCCGCGGCTGCCGCACTCCGGGCGCTGCGAGCGTGACGCCCGGAGAAAGTCTTAAGCGAGCCGCGGGATTAGGCCGCCGCGCGGGCTCGTGGTCTAGTGGCTATGACATCGCCTTGACATGGCGAAGGTCACCGGTTCGAATCCGGTCGAGCCCACTGTCCTTTCGAGGCGAACCCGCAAAAGATATCTGCGCGCGCGGAATTCGGGGTGACGATGAAGCGTCCGAACTGGAAAGCGATCGGGTTCCTCGCGTTCATTGCGCTGGGCGCCGTGTCCGCGGCGCTGGGATGCCCGTTCTTCCGAAACCCGCAGAACTACATGTCCGCGGGAGGCCTCGTTGGATACATTCAGCATCTGGTCTCCGTGCACCGCAAAACCTGAGATTCCGGATCGACGGTGGACTTCCGAACTCTGGAAAGGACGCCATCGTGGTCTGGCGAATCGCCTGCGCCGGTGCTTTAAGGCTCGGCTCCATGTGGCTGGGTCGGGGGGAGTCGGGCGGACGCACCCAGGCCGAAGGCACACGGGCTCCCGAAGAATCGTCTCGAGACCCTGATCGACGGAGTCTTCGCCATCGCAATGACGATCCTCGTCTTGGAGCTCCGCGCTCCCGCGACGCTCGGTCCGGAGGGCTTGGGGGGAGCCTTGGTCGGGCTGTGGTCTCGGTTCGCGACATTCTTCATCAGTTTCATCGTCCTCGGGGTCTACTGGTTCGCCAACCACCAGGTCTTCCACTTCGTGTTGCGCGTGAACCGCACCCTGGTGTGGCTGAACGTTCTCTTCCTCATGGGCATCGCCCTCATCCCGTTCGCCGCCTCCCTGATGGGCACATATCCCCAAGACCCGATTGCCTTGAGCCTCTACGGCGCGGTCCTCGGTCTGCTGGCTGCCCTCGGCTATGTGATTTGGTGGTACCTGACCGGAGATCGGGGCCTGATTGAACCGGGTCTAGACCCGGAGCTGGTCCACAAGGTGCGCGTCTGGCTCGCGATCGGCCCCGTGATCACCCCGGTGGCCATCGCGGTCTCCTTCGTGAACACGACGGTCGCGTTGCTCATCTACCTGGTCCTCCCGGTTGTTTTCATTTTCTTCAATCCGGTGAGCCGATACCTCGAGCGCCTCCGAGAGACGGAGCCTTGAGGCATCGGCTGATGGATCGAACCTGGATCGAGCCGATACGGTCTTGGATTTCGGATATCCACTCGTCGGTGGGTTGTCAGAGGGAGATCGACTTGCCGATTCCGCGGTCGCGGGCGCGCTCGTACACAAGCGCAGCCACGGCGACGTCCTCCATCGCGATTCCGTGGGATTTGAACAACGTGATGTCGTTGTCGTTCGTCCGCCCCCGGACTTTGCCCGCGACGACTTCGCTGATCTCGTGGACGCGGTCCCATGTGATCAGCCCCCGTTTCATCGGCTCGACGAGGTCGCCGCTCTCTTCTTTCGCCTGCTCGATCGAGTCGGTCCCGACGAATGCGCATCGACGGATCGCGGCGTCATCGAGCTCCCGCGTCTCTAGTCGGTTCGCTCCGATGGCGTTGATGTGACATCCCGCGCGCAGCCAATCTCCATGGATGACGGGTTGGGGCGCGTTCGTCGCGGTGATGGCAACGTCGGCCTCGCGGATCGCCTCTTCGGCAGATTTCGCCACTTCGACGTTTACCCCGAGGACGGAGGACATTTTCTTCGCGAACGCTTCGCGATGCGCCTTGTCTCGACCGAAGCATCGGAGTCGCCGAATGGAGCGGACCGCGCAGACTGCCTCCAGCTGGCTCTCTGCCTGCCATCCCGTGCCGACGATGCCGACCGTCGATGCATCCAGGTACTTGGTCGCGACTCCAGAGGCGGCTCCGGTCCGCTGCTGTCCCAGCCGGTCGGCCTCAATCACGGCGACCAGATCGCCGGTCGCCATGTCGAACAGGTGGACCCAAAAGCGAATTCCTGCGTGAGACGCGGTGTAATACTTGAATCCAGCATAGCCGCGCGCCGGCCACGATGCGAGCATCACGTTGACCGCGGTCTCTCGGGTTCCGACTCGCTGCCGTGGGCGATTGGTTGCCTCGCCTCGCCCCATGGCCCGCAGGCCTTCCTCGACGGCCACCAACGCATCGTCCATCTGGAGGAGGCCCTCGACCTCCTTTTCCGTTAAGAGCAACGCGGGCATCGATTGACTCGTATCCCGAAGGGCCCTATTTGATGACTTGGGGCTCATGAACAGAAAGCCCGAAGATTGCGCAATGAACCGGCCTGGCCGCCGTCGTCTCAAGAGATTGTTACCTTGGCAAAACGAAGTAGGTCGGCCACCGAGAACTCGCCATCCTTCGGCGCGCCGAATTCTCCGGCCTTCGGTTGCCACATCGGTTGGACGCTCAAGAACGACGCCGGATCTCCTCGGATGAGGCCGATGAGGACCTCAGCGACGATGCGGCCCCCGACCGGCCCCAGCTTCCGACCATGACTGAAGACCTCTGCCTCCTTGAGGACGTAGAAGAAGAGTGGGGTGTCCTTTCCGAACGCCTTGATCAAGTCCGGAGGGAGCGGCTTCAAGTCGTCCCGTTGCAAAATGAGGTCTTCCGGGATTCCCATCGCCCGCGCGACCGCTTGGCCCGACGGCAAGCCGAGTGCTTTGCCGCGCTTCAAATCCCGCTCCGCGAGCGCGGCGATGCCTTTTGCCACGCTATCCGGGAGGAGGCTGAGGCCGAAC
>VBLV01000171.1 GCA_005879045.1 Methanobacteriota archaeon
CGTCCTGCGCTTTGCGCCGCCCGCGCCATTCATCCCCCCCGAGTGGCGAGGCAAGCCCATCGTCGGCATCGTCGCGTGCCACACCGGATCCCTCGAGCACGCCCACCGGGACCTGGCCCCGTTGAAGGAGTTCGGCGGCGCCATCGTCGATGTCATTATGGAGAAGACGTACGTCCAGCAGCAGAGCATGCTCGACGCCAACCAGCCCAAAGGGAACCACTACTACTGGAAGTCCGAGTACTTGGCCACGCTCCCCGACGCGGTGTTGTCGGTCATCCGAGAACACGGAGCCCGCGAGACCAGTCCGTTATGTCAAATGGTCCTGTTCCACATCGCCGGAGCGATCGGCGAGAAGGGTCTGCAAGACGGTGCGGTGGGGAATCGGGATGCCTCCTTCGCCATGGTCGTCGCCGGAGGATGGCCTCCGGATGACGGCGCGGGCCAGCGGCATATCGCCTGGGTCCGCAGCGCGTGGGAAAGCCTGCGCCCGTTCTCCACTGGCGGACATTACATCAACTTCCAGACCGCGGACGAGGGCGAGGAGCGAATCCGTGCCTCGTACGGGCAGAACTTCGCCCGCTTGGCCGAAATCAAGGCGAAGTACGACGCCGAGAACCTGTTCCGAATGAATCGAAATATCTCGCCATCGGCCTAGGAGCGGCGCCTCCCACCGTAGGCGCAATGGCGGTGGCAGTGCCCTGCGCCGAATCCGATTAACGGACACGTCTTGGACGCTCGCGATCAACTGGTCGACCTGACGTCCCCTGGACTGAGGCGCGGAGGCGCAAAGCCGTCGCCTTGACTTGTGCGAGCACCGTGGATCCTCTCTTGAGCCCGAGGTCGCTGATCGCGGAACCGGTGATTGCCGCAACGAGCGTTGCGGCCCCGACTTTCAAGTCAATCCGCCGAATCCCCCAGCCGCCTTCACGACCGACGCGGACCACGCGCGCAGTCCAAAGGTTTCGAGCGCTGGTTCTCGCCTTTCTCCCGCCAAGTTTGCTTAGGGTCACGGCCGAAGAAGGAATCTCCAGCTCGAATTCGTCCCCCGACATGTACCGCGGACCTTGCGAACGCCGCGGTCCCGGAGCCGACGCGACGAGAACCTGGACGCCTGCATCCGGAACCGCAACGAGCACCGGAGAGCGTGGCAAGACGGAGCCGACAAGGTGGCAGCGCCATCGTGTGGTGGTCGGAGGATCTCGGCGGACCCGTTTGCGGGCGATCCTCGTTCCCCTCGGCGTGAGCGTTGTATGCCCGCCCCTGCGACCCCCGGTCTTGCCCCGGACCAACGCAGCGCCCAGCACGCTCTCCGCACTCCGGATCAGGCGCAGGCCGTTGCCGGGATCCATTCCGAGGTGCCGCGCCCCCGCGCGAAGGCTCCCAGTCCGTTCGACTTCCCTTAGGAGAAGAACCAATCGGTCTTCCGAGTACCGAAAGTCTCGCGGTTTCGAGGAGGAGGGCCGTTCCCTCCTCGAGCGAGGGTAGACCATTGACCATCGATGCAGCGAGCCGCTAATAATCCTTGCCGCGGGCCGTTCAGCCAGCCAAGTCATCGAGTTCATAAGGTGGTCAGCGATTGCGGCGTGTTGTCATGACGACGCGTTTGAAATGGATGACCGTCGCTGTCGGGACGGCCGTCGTTGTGTCGACGCTCGCGGTTTGGTTCCTCTGGTTGGCTCCGCGGCCCCGGGTCCTGATTGTAGGGAGTACGACCACGACACAGGACACTGGCCTGCTCGACGTATTGCAAGTGGAATACACGGGTCAGACGGGAATGCCGGTGAGAATCGTCGTCGCCGGCACCGGCGCAATTCTCCAACAAGGCCGGGATGGAGACCTCGATGTCCTGTTGACCCACGATCGGGCGCGTGAACTGACGTTCGTTGCCGATCAACAGGGACTCTGGCGGAAGCCCGTGATGTACAACTGGTTCGTCCTCGTGGGTCCCGGGGTTCGCACCTGGAACAGTTCGCTGTCGGCGGCACAGCTCGCGCAAAATGCGTCCGCGTTTCTGGCCCTGCTCTACGAGCACCGAACGGAGATCACGTTCGTCAGCCGCGGCGACGGCAGCGGGACGTATGCGAAGGAACTCGCGCTATGGGCCTCGGCGGGCGTCGACGCGTCCCTCCTGAGCGGTTCGTGGTACAAGGAGACGGGTTCCGGGCAAGCGAACACCTTGCGGGTGGCAGCGGAGTTCGGTGGCTACGCCTTGACCGACGAGGCGACGTGGAACCTCTTGCAGGCGCAAGGGCTCACGGGGAACCTGACCGTGGTCGTCCGGGACTTGGTCCAGATGAAAAATCTGTACGCGGTTATCCCGATCAACGCCGCCGTCCACCCAAAGGCCTACGAGGAAGGTGCGTTGGCGTTCGCGGCGTGGCTGACGGGAGCGGCTGGGCAGGCGGTCGTCGAGAACTTTCAGGTCGCCGGCAAGCCGGCCTTCTACCCGGACGCAGGAGACCCGAACGCATAGGACGCACGATTTGAAGGAGTTCGAAGGATGGCCATCCCGCTCGATGAACTCGTGAACATCACCTTGCTGACCGTCGCCGTGACGATTGGTGCGACGGCCCTGGGCTCCTTGCTGGGCATCCCCCTGGGTTTACTGCTAGTCCTCGAGCGATTTCCCGGACGAGGCGCGATCCGGACGATCGTCTACGCGCTGTACGCCTTTCCACCGATCGTCGCCGGTGTCCTCCTCTACCTTCTCCTCCGTCGGGAGGGTCCTCTCGGGGACCTCGGACTCCTCTTCACGCCTGTCGCCATCCTCTTGGGGGAGACGCTTCTCACGACGCCCTTGATTGCCGGTCTGACCGTTTCCGCCGTCGCAGAGCTCCCGCCGGAGGTCATTGAGATCGTCGACTCGGGTGGACCCTCGCTCCGTCAGCGCGCGATCGCCCTTCTCAGGGAGGCCCGATTCGGCGTGACGGCGGCCGTCCTCGTGGGGTATGGGCGTTCCCTCGCGGAGGTGGCTGCGGCGCTGATCTTGGGCGGGAACATCCGCGGGGAGACACGGACCCTCGGCACCGCGATTCTGCTCGAAGTCAATCAGGGCGACTTCGAGTTCGCCCTGGCGTTGTCGGCTCTCATCCTGGCCCAAGCTCTCTTCATGGCGTTCCTCCTTCGTCGGCTCCAGCGCGCGGAGCGAGCGTTTGCGCACCGCATCGACACCTCGCATGGACGGCCGAAGCGACCGACATCCGAGAAGACCGGCGTGGAGGGATGACCGGTTGGCCGACCTCCGAGCTAATGGCGAATGCAATCCGCCGGAATTCGCCTTGGCCCGGGTGGAGGTGGCCTTGGAAGGCCGCCCACTCCTTCAGGGGGTGGACCTCGACTTGACACGCGGCTCCTTCCTCCTTGTCCTCGGACCGACGGGGGCGGGAAAGACGACCATCCTCCGCCTGCTGCTCGGGCTCCAACATCCCGGCGCCGGGAAGACCCTTGTGGAAGGGAGGGAGTGGTCCACCTTGAGTCGCGCAAACCGGGCGCACATTCGGCAACGAATCGGGTACGTTCAACAACAGGTAGGGCTTCTCCAGGCGCCCGCCCTGTACAACGTCACGCTCCCCCTGCGATGGCGGGGAGTTTCCCGAGACGTCGCCGATGAGTGCGGAAAAACGGCCATGGCGTCCGTTGGCCTTTCCGGGTACGAACGAGAGCCGGCCTTGAGCCTCTCCGGCGGCGAGCGCCAACGTCTCGCGATGGCGAGGGCGTGCGCGGTCGAACCGGACGTGTTGTTCCTAGACGAGTTTACGAACCATCAAGATCCGGCCCACGAAGATCTGCTGGAATCCTTGGCCCATGGTTTTCATGGTCGAGGGGGCACCGTTGTCGTGGTCAGCCATCGTCTGGATCAGGTCCGCCGCATGGCCACGCGGGGCGGCGACGCGGTTCAGATAGCGATCGTCATCGACGGGCAGGTGTACGTCTGCGCTTGGCCTGCGTTGCCGAGCTTTGCCACAGAACCGGCCGGACCAGGTCCCTTTCTTCGCCGGCTCGCCTTGGCGAGCGAGTCGGAAGTCGAGCTCGCAGCCGTGCCAACGTCTTGAACGCCGGGCTCCGTCTCGCGTCAAGGAAGGATCTTGACCTCGGAGCCCAAGGCTTGCGGAGGAAAGCCCCGGTTCCAGCGAACCCGGACCGCCCCGTTCGAACCGTGACGTGCCACGACCCGACCCTGAATCCGGACACCGTCCGCGCGAAGCCACACCGCGCGGGCTCCGATGGCCTTCGAAGCGACGTCCACGCTGGCCATCTGGACGATCGTCTGGTAGCTGTCTTGTTTGAACTTGCTGTGGCGGAACGCGGTCACCTTTCCAGACAATTCGGTTTTCGCCATACGTGCACCGCCACTGCCCGCTGGCGGATAAGCGCTTCGCAGCGCCTCGACCGGCGTGGGAACGTATCGGAGGCCGCTCGACGGATCAACGTAGAAGTCCGGCCGCTTTCAGCTCGCCCGTGATCCTCTCGACCGCCTGCTCGACGTCGGAGGGCTTCCGCGCACCCGTGCAGACGAGCTTGCCGCTCCCGAACAGGAGGACGACGACCTTCGGCTCGTCGATTCGATAGACGAGGCCGGGGAACTGCTCCGGCTCGTACTCGACCTTCCCGGCGCCGAGCGAGATCGCGATCGCATTCAGGTCGATTTGCCCACCGAGGTCCGAGGTCGCGACGATGTTCTGGACCACAATCTCCGGGTTCTTGTGGACGGAGATGCCCGAGGCCGCGATTTGCTTCGCGACGAGGTCGATCGCCGTCTTGACGTTCTCCAGGCTCTTCGCGCCGGTGCAGACGACCTTGCCGCTCCGGAATAGCAGGATCGCCGTCTTCGGTTCCTTGAGCCGGAAGATCAACCCGGGGAACTGCTCCGGCTCGTACTCGGCCCCGCCGAGGACGCGAGCGATCGCCTGGAGATCGAGTTCCTCCCCAAGGGATGTCGAAGCGACGACGTTTTCGATCTTGATGTTCGCCAAAGACCCACCATCGAGGGCCGGAGGCGGCGTTCCGGCACACCGGCTCCGACCGGACGCAGGTAGTCCGTTATATAGTTAGGTCGTCCGCGGGCTTGCTTTCGGGGGCCGCCATCCGTTTCCGGCGAGGAGCACTTTGGCGGTTCGGCGGCGCGACCGCGACTCGCGGGAAAGGCGGAAGGCCTTCGGGACCTCCGGAATGTTCTCCGAGTTTCGGTCCAAAGCCCAAACGGGCATGCCTATCAGAGACAGTCCGGTTGTCGAACCGTAGGGGAGGGGTTTCATGCTCGGCCGGGAGGACGAACTCCACCTGCTCGGGTTCCTGGCGACGCTCGCCGGCCTGCTCGGAATCGTCGTGGGGGTCAGCCAGTTCCAGGTCGGCTCCGCCACGTCCACGACGGTGCGCGCATACTTCTCCTTGCTCCTGGTCGTCTTCTTGTTTGCGGCCGCCCTGGCGTATCTCGACGCATTGCAGGATCGCGATGTCGCTTCGTTCAACCTCGCCGTGCTGGGCTATTTCTCCGCGCTACTCGGATTCGCGGTCGGACTCGCAGCCGCGAGCCTCCTCCCGCTCGATGCGCAATTCGGAGGATTCTGGGCAATCGCCATCATCGCCGCCTTCTCCTTCTACTGGACGCTGCAACGCTGGCACCGTAAGCTCGAGTGGGGCTCCGGTTCGCATTAGACTGCCCAGGGGCGGGCCGGTTCTCTTGACCCGGGATTACCATTTTCTTTTGGAGTGGCATCTCGGGGCTTATGGCATTCCGTTTCGAGGCCGACCTTCGTGAACCGGTTGTGACCTGGCTTCGGGATGCCGGATTCGACGTTCGGATCGAGGTCCCGATCCTCGGTCGGCGAGCGGATCTCGTCGGCTCGCGCGGAACGAGCGTGACGGCCATTGAAATGAAAATGCATCGATGGGCCGAAGCACTTCGACAGGCGATCGCGTACCAGCTCGCCGCCGATCGCGTCTGGGTCGCCATGCCTCTCGATGCAGCATCCCGCGCCTATCGCCAACGATGGACCTTCCAATCGGAGGGAGTCGGGCTCCTCGCGGTCGATGACCGGGGGCGCGTTCGCAGTCCTATCCCGCTCTTCCTTCCCCGAGGCTCCTGCCGTTCGTGCGGGAGAAGGTCCTCGCGACTTGTCGTACCGATCCACTTCTCTTCCATTCCCCGGATGAGGCTCGGACTCTCGTTGGGGCTGCGGTGGACGTGCCCGAGGCATGGTCAGGAGACGTTCCTTCGTGCCAACCTGTGCTCGCGCGAGTATCCGAGAGTGAATAGTGTAATCCCGATGACGACCAGAGGTGTGCCGAGTTCGAAGATGCCAAACGCAAACGAGAGGGCCGAGAAGCCGATGAGGAACACGCCCACGTGGGTCAGCCGCTCCCCTCGGCTCAGGTGGAAGACCTCCTCGAGGATTTGCTTGCGGTATCGGATCATCAAGGCGACGAGGATGAGAAACGCGACGGCAGCGACGAGGAACTCGAAGGTGAGCTCGGAATAGTAGTCGTCGAACGTAAGGAGAAGCCCGACCTCGTCGCCGACGAAACACGCCCCGACGCCGAAGACGACCGCGTACACCCGAGCGAACTTTTCGTCGTTGTCCACGATGCCCAACCAACCGGCGACCCCCATCATCGCGAGCCCGTACCAGAAATGGTGGAAGTGGATTCCTTGGGTGATGACCATGAGACTCGGGAATGCGAGGTGGAAGAGCCGCGCGCCGAAGAAGCCGCCCAGGAATGCGAGGGTCGCCAGGAACGAAAGTCCGTGCTCGAATCGTCGTCCCTTCGAAAGCGGGAACACGGTCCGCCTCATCGCAAGGACATGTGGATCCGACGCATCGTGGCACCCACGTACACCATGCCCAGGCCGACCGCGATCATCGCCCCACCCGAGGCGTCGGAGGACTGCATCATCGGAAGCAAGCGGCCCAGCATGGCGAGGCCCGCGGCGAGCATCAGGACCCCATACACGATCATCAAGAAGCCCTCGCTTCGGCGCCGGGGCGTCCTGCGCATCCCGACCATTTGCAGGGTGCTACCGAGGACGACACCGCCGAGGAGGAGGAGCAGGATCGCGCCCACGTAGCCCCAGGTCACGCCCATCCCGGTCTCGGTCGAGGCCATCGGGGAGCTCGCGAGGATCAAGAGGCCCACGCCCAGATCGAGGGCTCCTCCGGCGATTCCAAGGACGATGGAGACGGTCCTCGGCGTTCGGCCCGCGGCGGATGTTTCGGGCTGCATGGTGTCAAGCCTTCAACGCTTTCCAGAGGAGCGGCAGGCTCACGTCGTACCGGTAGTCGATGTCCGAGTGCGTGTCCTCGAACTCTTCGTACACGTGGCGGATCCGGCGGTCGAGGAGCTTCCGGTGCAACGTGCGCGCCCCCCAGATCAGGTTGAACTGGTCTTGCGTTCCGCAGTCGATGTACACGAGCCGCAGGCGACGGAGCCGCGGACCGTACCGATCCACCATGTTCACCGGATCCCACGCCCGCCAGCGCTCCCAGACGTCGGGACGCCACTCCCCGGTCTCGAGGTCGAACGGAAAGTCGATTCCCATTTCCTTGCTCCGCGGATTCGGCGAATAGTGCGCCGCCATGCCGATCGTGTTCAGGACCGGGGCCATCTCCTCTCGCCGCCGGTTCGGCTCCTGCCAGTACCAGCGGAGCCATTTCGCGGGGCCTCCGCGCCGCCGAAAAGCCGCGAGGGCTTTCGGGGAATGCCGCGAGGGCTTTCGGGAAATCCATGACGTAGCAGATTTCGAAGTGGGTGTCCCCGGAATGGTCGGCCAGCGCCGACCAGGTATCGGGATGTAGCATTCCGTCAACGATCGAGCCGTATCCTCCGGACGACTTCCCCCAGATCCCCCGGCGGGAGACGCGGTACTTCGATTCGACGAACGGGACGATCTCTTTCCGCAGGTAGTCGTCGTAGCGGCCCGTCGCGCTCGAGTTGATGTATTGATTCCCGCCGACCCGCGTGAAGCAATCGACCAAGGGGACAATCATCGGGCCCATCTTCCCGGTTCGGATGAGGCGATCGAGCTTCGACGTCAGGTCCTCGCCGAGCGGATCGACGCCTAGGAGCATCTTGCCGGTGCCCGTGTATCCGACGATCCCATACGCCGCCGGATAGCGCTTCGTCG
>VBLV01000292.1 GCA_005879045.1 Methanobacteriota archaeon
TCGAGACGTATGGGGGCGCGAACATGCACAAGGCGCTTGCGAACCGATCCTTGTCTTGGACCGACCCGAGCGTCGAAGCCGTCTTCCGAACCTACCTCGTGCCGACCCTGCAGAACGGGTTCTGGACCCAGCCGCTGAAGTGGAACGATCCGGCGGTCATCAACCAATGGTGGAGCGGCACGACGCCCCTGTACTTCATGGGGAGTTGGATCACCGGGATGGTCCCGAATCCGGCCAATATCGAAGTGTTCTCGTTGCCGGGCGGAGGCTCAAACCAGGGGATGGTCTTCGCGGCGGACTATTTCTTCGTCCCGAAGTTCGCGGCCCACACCGATCTGGGAAAGCGTCTCGCCACGTTCCTCGGGTCGGCGGCCGCGCAGACGGTCCAAGTGGGGGTTGGCGGTCATATCGCGACCGCGGCGGGTGTTCCTACTTCGGCCTATCCGGCGCTTGACCAGAAGATCGCCAGCCTGTTAACCGGGAAGGTGGTCCTCACGGACCTGGACGACACGATCGGGAATCCGTTCCAGGGTACTTTCTGGAGCGAGCTCCAGAGCCTCTGGGCAAATCCGGCCCAGTGGCAGGCGAGGCTCGCTGCGATCCAGGCGGCCGCCGCAGCGCAGCCATGAGTGGCCATGGAGGCGGGCTGTCCCGCCTCATCCCCCTTTTTCGAGGGAAAGCGTCAATCCGGCGATGGCTTCTGTCCCAAGCGAAATTTCTCTCGTTCTTCCTCCCCGCCGCGATCATGCTCCTGGTGCTGGTCATCTACCCGGTTGTCGCGACTCTCGCTCTGAGCTTTCTGACTCCCGACGGCGCCTATGCCGGTCTCCACAACTATCAGTCCGTCGTCGGTTCCCCCGATACATTCAACCCAACGTGCTTCGACCAGGGCCCTCCGTGCGGATCTCTCATAAACAATCTGATCTGGACGGGCCTTCACCTCCCACTCACCTTGTTCATGGGCCTCTTCCTGGCCATCCTCCTTCAGAACGTCCGGGGCGCCTCGATGGTCAAGTCGCTCATCTTCCTC
>VBLV01000287.1:0-480 GCA_005879045.1 Methanobacteriota archaeon
CGGAGCGCTGCTGATCTTCGACGAGGTCAAGACGTGCGGCAAGTGGTACGCCGGCGCGGAGGAAGCGTTCGGCGTCACCCCGGATGTGAAAGTGCTCGGGAAAGCGATCGGCGGCGGATTCCCGCTCGCGGCCGTCGGCGGACCGAGGTCGATCATGGACCAAGTGGTCCCAGGTCAGATTGGCCATGCGGGCACGTTCAACGCGAATCCCCTCAGCATCTCCGCGGGGCTCGTGACGATGACGAAAATCCTGACGCGGTCGGGCATGCGTCACGCGCAGCAGATCGGCGACGATCTCGCGAAGGGATACCGCGACATCATCGGAGACCACGGCCTCGAGATGGTCGTCCAGTCCGGCGGGATCAGCGGGACCGTGCACTTCGCCCACCGTCAGGTGACGGATTGGCGCTCGTTCCAGGATGTCGACGTTGGCCGCTGGTGGGGCTACTACACCGCAATGCTGAACCGCGGGATCGTCCC
>VBLV01000287.1:521-2555 GCA_005879045.1 Methanobacteriota archaeon
CGCGGCACCTGGACGCCTTCGAGGACGTCGCGGAGAGTATGAAACGGGGCCGGGCCGAGATGTCGCTCGTCGAAGCGGTCTGAGGGAGCCGCAGGGAAGGCGGTGATCCAAACGCCGCGCCGGAAGTACGGTCGAATGATAATGATCAAACCGCTCCCGGTGATGAAGCCGGAAAAGTGTCGATTCTGCAAAGCCGGCAAGCCGTGCCCGATTCACAAGCAGGAGACTTCGGTTTCGCCCCGATGACGGCTCTGAATTGAATCCTCTTGGAGCCACCACGTGCCGCGCGATTATCGCCGTTCCATCAGGATGGACCAAGCCAGAGGCCTGAAGTCTTCGCGGTCCAGCGTGAACCGGAACTCGCGCACTTCGAGGATTTTGAACAGCGGCTCGAGCTCGGTCCGGAACTCATCCTCGGTCACGACTGGCGGTCCGTTGACCATCGGTTCTTTGGCGTTCCCCGCGAGGGTCAACCAACGCGTGCCACTGCGGGTGACACGTTCGAGCATCTTGAGGAAACCCTGGAGGTTGCCTGTGCGAATGCCGTGATAGACGCCTCGGTCGAACACCACATCATACGGTCCACCGAGATCCATCCGCGTCGCATCTCCGACGCGAAAGTCAATGTCCACTCCGGCCTTCCGTGCTTTCTCGCGCGCCCTTCGCACTGCAAGGTCGACGAAATCGACCGCGGTCACACAGTATCCGCGGCGAGCGAATGCGATGGCGTTCGTCCCCGTTCCACACCCGATCTCGAGGACGGTTTTCCCGGGCAACAGACCCGCCTCGAGGACACGATCCAGTTCCGCGCTCGGCACGCCGGAATCCCACGGCGTGTCGCCGGTCCGGTATGATTGTTCGAATTCACCGCCGCCCATCTGATTCCCAGTGGTTTCAAGACGCACATGGACGGATGCCTATTAAGCGCGAGGGCCGCCGAGGAAAGCTCATCCTCGAGGGCCGAGAAGGGCGCTTGCTTATCCCGACCGCGAACGAGAAGGAACGGCACATAGCGGACAGATGCACGGTCAATGCTTCGCAGACTCGACCGGTTTGATTTTGCGCCTGTGGTCAGCGACGTAGCGCTGGATCACCTTGCTCTCCAACAGCAGCCGGTCAAAGGTATAGAGGACTGAGCAGACGGGGTCCTCGATTGCGCAAGCGACGATCATCGCATCACAAGGGGTTAGTTCGCGCTCTCGAAAGCGCAATTCCTTGGCCATCGCGAAGACTCGAGTGGCGTTGTCCCCGAGACCGTAGGTTACGAGATTGCCGCTTTTGGTCTGCCGTTCCAGGATTCGGGCGGTGTCCTGGAGGTCAAGTTTCTTTCGTTCAGTCAGGACTTCGTTGACGAGTTCCCCGAGGACGATGAATGAGGCGCAGGATTGAAGTTGCTTGCCGCTGTGGAGAAACGGCCGACAGGTCTTTACGCGGTCGTCGACGTCGTCTCCCAGAGCGCAGCGCAGGACGTCTGTGTCTAGGTGGCACCGAGAACGAGTCCGTGTTTCTCTAGTAATGACAACGCCTCTCTCCCGCGGCCAACAAGCCAGCCCTTGACCTTGCCGAGGTATGCGATTGCGTCATCTCCTGAAGCGTCACGGTTCCTGGTCAAGAACGCGTGCATCGTCGCAGCGGCCTCGAGCATGTCGTTTCCGGCCTTGGTGGCCTCTCGAAGGAACTCGATGGCGGCCGTGGGGACGGTGGGCATCAGGCCAACAGCAACCCCTGCGGGATCGAGGCTCCTGAGGTCGTAATATTGGTTAGCGAGCTTCGGTGAGTAGGGACCATGGAAGTAGTCGCCGAACGAGTATTCCTTCGCGGGACCGTACCCGAATGCCCGAAGAAAGTAGATTGCCTTCTGGATACGCAGTCGACTCTGAAAAGAGCGTCCGCTGAAATCCTGCGACGTGGCCCCCTTCAGCGCCGCTAGTATCGTGCCAAGCTCGCGTGTCGGCATTTTCTCGAGCGTCCTCGCGTGCGCGCATACGCGCGCACGCGCAATCAAGCCACCTCGGACCGATATAAAGATATTTA
>VBLV01000287.1:2599-3984 GCA_005879045.1 Methanobacteriota archaeon
CTCGAGCAAACGACGCACACAACACGCTCGCCTATTGCAGGAGAGCCGCGATAGCATTCTCTCGCACGCGCCGCAGAACGAGCCCCATCACGCGGGGGCGGAAGTGCTTCGGGCTCAGTTGATGGCCGCATCACGGTAACGTCGCAAGGGGCTCGACCACGGCGGGCATGAGGCATAGGCTGCCTTTGTGCGGGCGCCGGTGTTGGCTCGGCCGAGAACGTGGACATCCCGGATGGCTCTTGTGGTCCACGAAGAGTATATCGGCCGGGCGCAAGATGGCGCCCGGAGATGACCAAGCCCGGCTCGGATACCGGTCTGGCAGCCAGGACCAAGGCATCGCGCGCGTATGCGGACCGGGCCCGACGATCCCTCCCCGGCGGCGTCACGGCCAGTGTGAAGTACTTCAATCCGTACCCGATCGCGATGAAGAAGGCAAGAGGATGCCGTCTCTGGGACCTCGACGGCAATGAGTACATCGACTACTGCCTGTCCTTCGGCCCGCTCATCCTGGGCCATGGCCACCCGGGTGTCATGAAAGCGATCCGGGACAGCCTCGAGTCCGCCGGCACGACGATGTTCGGCACTCCCCACGAACTCGAGGCGACCTATGCGGACCGGCTCCTCCGGATCTTCCGGCCGGACGGCAAAATGCGCTTCACGATGTCCGGCACTGAGGCGACGATTCACGCGGTCCGGTTGGCGAGGGCCTACCGGAAACGCCCGATGATCGCAAAGTTTGAGGGCCACTTCCACGGCGGCGTCGATGAACTCCTCGTGAGTCACACGCCGTCAAACGAGGAGGTGAAGCGAGGCCTGGTTCCGATCTCTGGATCTCGCGGAACGTCCGACTCGGTCCTGAAAAATACGGTCGTGTTGCCCTTCAACGATCTGGACGAGACTGAGGCGCGGATTCGGGAACACGCGGACCGTCTCGCATGCGTAATCGTGGAACCGGTCGAGCGGTCGTACATCGCGCCGGACCCGGACTTCCTGAAAGGGCTGAGGGAGATCACCGCGGATCACGACGTCCCGCTCATCTTCGACGAGGTGATGAGCGGCTTTCGCTTGGCGTTCGGCGGGGCCCAACACGCGTATCGCGTGATCCCGGACCTCACCTGTTTGGGCAAGATCATCGGAGGAGGCCTACCTTGCGGCGCGTTCCTCGGACGTTCGGACATCCTCGACCTCGCGGATCCGGCCAAGGGGGACTTCTTCCACAGCAGCACGTTCGCCGGGTATCCGATGGCGATGGCCGCCGGGATGGCGACCCTCGATGAACTCGAGAAGCGCGGTGTCATCGAGGCGCTCCTCAAGACGGCGCGGACCTTGACTTCCGGGTTCGAGAAACTCGTGAAGGACCACGATGTGCCGGCGGTGGTCCCGAC
>VBLV01000172.1 GCA_005879045.1 Methanobacteriota archaeon
GGATTTCATTGAGGCCGTTGCATGCGAGCTGGACGAGCGCCCGCATCCCCGGGGCGGTCGTTCCACGTGCCCGCTTCCGGCTCGCGTCGAGCGCTTTCCGGCCGTCCGCAGCGAGGGCGCGTATGTGGTTCGATTTCACGCCTTCTTTGATCATGTACCCGAAGAGCGATTCGAGCAATGTCTGCGGGAGACGGGCCGGCTCTCGGAGCTCGAGGCTTGCTCCGAAGGAGGCGAGCAGCTTCCGTTCGATGGGACTCGTCGCCGACTTCCGGATCCGAGAGATCTTGGCCAAGAGGCTGTCGACCCGCCGTTGGGTCGGGATGAACAGACGCCCCGCGCATTCGTCCAAGCCGAAGACGAACGCTTCGTCCGGCCGGAGTTCCTTCCAGACCTCGAACACCGCGCGCTCGGTCTCGGTCCGCGGCGTCACCATTCGGCGGCCGAGATTGCAGACGGGCAATTAAGGATGTGCCCGATGCCGAAATGGTTCCGCCCTAATCACCTCCGGTCGCTCCGGATCAGTGCCCCTCGGCGCTCGTCAGCGGAGCTGCGGCCCGGGCTTCCGACGCCTCCGCGGGAACAATCGGATCGCCCACTCGGATCTCCCCTCCGACGAGGATCTGGGCGCGAAGTCCGCCTCGGTGGATTAGCCCGGCGAGCACGCCCCGTCGCGTCAGTCCCTCCAGATGGGAGCACGGCTCGCACAGTCGGATACCGCGGAGCCGGACGCGACCCACGAGGAACTCCTGGCCGACGAGATGGTTCAGGGGTACTCCCTGCGTGACGACGTTCCGACGCGCATCGCCCGGGGAGATTGCGAGGTCGTTATCGCGCGCCACCGCCGCGATCGCCTCGGATTCGATCAACGTGATCTCCCGCGCGGGTCCGGGCCGGTCCGAGTACGTGCCGGTCGCTTTGAAGTATCGGTCGCCTTCGAGGCCCTTCCCCGGGATCGCCCGCACGCTATGGGTGGACCGCATCGAGTCCTCTGCCTTCGGAGCGATGTGGATCGAGACGACTTCGCCGTGCCACGGGGCAACAGCGCGGGCCATGCCGCCGCCAAGGACGTATGAGACTTAACGATTGCCCACCGGGGGAGCGAGGACTGCGTCGGCCTCGATTTCGACGAGGACCTCCGCGTCGATGAGGCGGCTCACCTCGAGCAACGTTGCCGCGGGACGGATGTCGCGGAAGAACTGGGCGTGCGCCCGGCCCACTTTCTCCCAGTCCTCGATGTTCGTCAGGAAGATGCGGGTCCGCACCACGTCCTCGAGTCGTGCACCCGCCTGAGTGAGCGCCGCCTCGATCCGGTGAAAGATGTGGACGGCCTGGCCGTACGCGTCTCCGGGTGCGACGACCTTCCCCTGCGGGTCCGTTGCGGTGGTGCCGGCGACCGCCACGTACGCCCCGACGCGGACGGCCCGCGAGTATCCCACGATCGGCTCCCAACGTGCCCCGGACGCGACGTTCTTCCGCTCCATGGAGCCGCGGAATCTGTCGGCCGCCGAAAAGGCTTCCCCTCGTTACGACGCTTTCCCCGACTTCATCTCGGGCCGTGAGACTTTCGGGAGGCGTGGTGGGGTCGTGCGCTCCGGCTGCTCAAGGAAGTTCGAGAGCCCCTCCGCGGCCGACTCCGCGACCGTCGTCGCGTCTTCCCACGTGCCGAGCTGCCGCCAGCTCCGTTCCTCAAAGACCTTCAGGGCCTGGGTGAGCTCGCTCCGCAGGGCGTCGTATGCCGGCCCGTCGTAGACCGCCGCGACGATGACAAATTCCCCGCGGACCGCGACGATTCCGAGGCCCTCGTACCGCATCGCTGTGACCGCGTACCCGCGGGACAGCGGGACGCTCGTCTCCACAAAGTTCCCGACGACGGCGAGGAGGCCCTCGAGCTGCTCCGCTCCGATCGGAAGGTTCCGGCTCGACGCCAGCGCGACGAGGGGCTCGCCGGTCCGGTAGAACATGTAGATCGCGGTGACGCGTTCCTGGATCGTCGACGCCCCGCGGAACGCCTTGTTCCAGCCTTCGCTGGAGAGAGGCAGGATCACGACGAGGACGAGGACCGCCGCGATGATGAGCGAGGACGACGCCCAGCCTTCGTCGAAGGCGGATGTCAGGGTCGCGTAGAGGTTCGCGGACAGTGAAACGGCGACCGCCACGACCAGGACTTCGACCGTCCAGAGCGACCGCCGACGGAAGCCCGCCGAGGGGTCCGTTCGGCCTCGATACAACGAAGCCGACAGGGTGACTGACGCACCAACGAAGACGAGTTGCTGAGATGCCCACAGTCCGTAGCCCCACGATGGACTTGCTGCCTTCGAAGGGAGCTCGGTCCATACGAGTCCGAGGGAGCCGATGATGGGGAGGACGAGCAGCGCGTCGTATCGGGATGGGCCTCGAGCCATCCATTTCGTCATCAGGAGAAGAGCCAAGGTCGCGAACGTGATCAGCGTGACCCGCAGACCGATGAAGACGACATCTGGCGTGGGAGAGACGCCTGCGAACGCCGGATAGATCCCGTCGAGGAACGCCCATCCTCCGAGGAAGAAGGCCGTGGCCGCCAGGGCGCGTTCCAACCGCGAGGCGAGCCGCGTCCGGATCGCGGGGACGATCCCGATGGCCCACCAGGCGACCCCGGAACCGAGGGAGACGATGCGGAGAGCGTCGAACGTGGGCGGCATGGGGAGTCGCAGACCCGGTGTGAACCGTGCTCCTGAGGGCAAAATGATTTCGGTGATTTGTGCCGGAATCGCGGTGCCCCAAACTTTCAAACTCCACCGACGCGTTCGAATCTCCGATGATCGCGGTTCGGGATCCGGCGTCGATCCATCAGGTCGACATTCCGATCGACGGGGGCACCTGTCACGGTCGCTGGCATTTCTCCTTCGACCGCTACTTCGACCCGCGGTGGATGCGCTTCGGCACGCTGCGAGTCTTCAACGATGATACGCTGACTCCCGGAGCCGTATGGCCGTTGCACCCGCACCGGGAAATCGAAGTGGTCACGTACTGCGCGGGCGGCGAGTTCCGCCACGCGGACGAGAACGGCGAAGGCGGCGTCCTGAAGGAAGGCTGGGTCCAGCACACGACGGTCGGCCAGGGCATGTGGCACTCCGAGATCAACAACCGCAAGGACGCTCCCATGCGGTTCGTCCAGATGTGGTTCCTCCCGTCGGCGCCGGGCCTCGCACCCTCCGTCGAGCAAAGGGCGGTGGAAAAAGCGGACCGGACGAACCGGCTCCTCCCGCTCGTGTCGAACGAAGACCGAGACGGCCTGACGATCCTCTCGGATGCCCGCGTGTTCTCCTCGTTCCTGGAGGCAGGTAAGAAGATCTCCCATCCTCTCGAAGAGCATCGAGGAGCCTACCTGTACGTCCTCAGCGGTGGGCCCGTGAGAGTGAACGGCGCGACGGTGTTGCCTCTCGGTGCCGCGACGCTCTCGGACGCACCGGAACTGAGTGTCCGATCCGACGCCGATGCGGAACTCCTCCTCGCGGACGTCCTTCTGGTCGAGGAACCTTCTTCATGAAAATCGAACACTGTGAGTTCCCGGACGACCTCCTCTACGACCCGGAGGGACTCGTCTGGGCTCGCCCCCTCGTGTCCGGGGGCCTAATCGTCGGGATTACCAGCATCCTCGCGGCACTCGCGGGGCCTGTCATGAAGGTCGCAGCCAAACCGCTCGGAGTCCCGTACGCCCGAGGCGCCACGGTCGGGCTCCTGGAGAGCGGGAAGTATTTCGGTCCGATCCGCGCGCCCGCCAGCGGGGTCCTTCGGGAGGTCAACGCCGACGTCCTCGCGAAGCCTCGGACGTTGACCGACGCCTCCTACGAAGGCGGATGGTTTGCTCGCCTGCAACCGACGAATTTCGAGGAAGAACGTCGGGGCCTGCGGTCGGCCACCGACGCGCGTCTGTTCCTCTCGAAACAGATTGCGGCCTTGCGGGTTCGATGCTTCGCCGCGTTCCCCGATCACGAGATGTTCGAGATCGGCATCGAGTGTTCGGCCGTCCTCGCCAAGCTGAACGAGCTGCTCACGCGGATCGAGGTCGGGGCCGTCGTCCACCTCGTGACGGATGATCCGACGTCGCCGATCGAGATGGTCCGGTGGTCGGACCAGACCGGACAGCCGGTCATCGATGAACGGAAGGAAGGGAACCTGTTCCA
Source organism: Methanobacteriota archaeon (assembly GCA_005879045.1). Lineage (GTDB taxonomy): Archaea > Thermoplasmatota > Thermoplasmata > RBG-16-68-12 > RBG-16-68-12 > RBG-16-68-12. Next base: position 4,164 of record VBLV01000172.1, read on the forward strand.
CTTCCTGGTCCGGAAGGTGACGTGACAACCGAATCGACAAGGCCGCGTGCGGCGGGTGAATCCTCATTGCGGACACCGTGGTCCGTTCTCATCATCCCATGGGCCCCGGGAAAAGGACCGCGCGTCCGACGATTTTCCCGTCCCGGAGATCGTTGAGGACCTCAGCGGCGTCTGCAAGCGGAGCTTTTCGCGTGACGACGGGGCGGAGACGACCCGCCTCGGCGAGCGAGATCGCCCGAGCGAAGTCGGCCATCGTCGAGGAGTACGCGCCGAGGTACGCTTTCCCTCCGTCCACGAGGTCGTTTGCCGTGACTTGGACGGCCTCCGACCCGGGGGCGACCGCGACAAACCGGCCTCCGGGACCCAGTAGCGAACGTCCCAGGTCGAATGTCCCCTTCGTCCCGACGAAATCAATGGCCACATCGGCGCCCGCATCGTTTGCGAAATCTCGAAACGCAGCACCTGCCTCGTCCGGACCCACCGCGCGGTCGGCACCGCAATCGAGGGCTGCTTTCCGTGCCTCCACCCTCGGCTCGATTGCGAAAACGCGGGCATTGTACGCCTTCGAGACCTGGATGGCAGAGAGGCCGACACCGCCCGCCCCGATGATGACCACCATATCCTCTTCCTCCGCCTGCCCGAAGGCCACGACGGCCCGGTAGGCGGTGGCGCCGCTGCATCCGAGGGGAGCGGCCAGCGCCAGATCGAAGTTCGGGGGCAGCGGCAGGATCGTGGTTTGCTTCGCGACGACAAACTCCGCGTAGCCGCCGGGCGCATCGAAGCCCAGGGTGGTCCCCTGTTCGCAGAGGTTCGTCTTCTGGCGGCGGCATTGCCGGCACCGACCGCACGGCTGCTCGAAATGCACTCCAACGAGGTCGCCGACCTTGGCGGTGTATACATCGTCGCCGATCTTCGCGATTCGGCCCGCCATCTCGTGACCAGGGATGAGGGGCTCGTGTTCCCCGGCTTTGACCTCATCGAGGAGGTGGAGGTCCGTCCGGCAGACCCCCGCTGCGAGGACCTGCACCAGGACGTCCTCAGCGCCCGGTTGCGGGTTCGGGAGCTGAACGACCTTGATGGCGCCGCCCGACTCGAACCGAACCGCGCGCATGGAGGGGCCCTAGTTCGGTCTCGCTCAAGACGGTTTGTGCTCCTTGCTTCCGTGCCAGGGTGCGAGATGCCTCGAAACATTGACCAAAGCGACCGCAACCGCAAAGTACCCGAAATCCGTGCCGGACCGGCGGCGGGGGATTCCGTGGCGGGCACTGGAGGTATGTGGGCGCGGATGCGACAGAAACCGTTTTCGCTCTGGGTGATTGCGGGCGGCCTCGTGTACATGGCGTTGTCTCTCCTGTACCTCGGGCTCCCGTTCGCTATCATGGGGGGCATCTTGGCGGGCGGCGGCTTCCTGTTGATCTTGTTCGTCTTCGTCGCCGTCTTCCTCATCGCGGCGGCATTCTCATTCCGTCAGAAACGCTGGGCGTACGTGCTCGCGGCGGTCTCGAGTCTCGTGCTGCTCGTCCTCTTCGGCTCGTTCCTCCTCGGCAGCGCCTCGAACCCCGCGGACTCCGGATTCTGGCTGTCGATGTCCGGGCTCCCTGCGCTCACCCTGGTCGTCATCTTCTCGATCCTCTCGCTCCGGAGCGCGAAGACCGGCCTCGCGCAGAAGCGGTACCTCGCGAGCCCCCACTCCACTGGCGGACTCCTGACCCTCGCGGTGATCGGCTTCGTCATTGGCGGTCTCGTGGCCGGCGCGATCGGGTCTGCGGTCATCGGTCGGCTGGTGGCGACAGCGGGTGAGTCAGCGGACGTCAAGATTGTGAAGGACGCGCCCTCGGCCGCGGTCCCGTTCAACCCGGCGACCTTCCACGTGGCCGTCGGTGGCACAGTCACTTGGCTGAATACCGATTCGACGACCCATACGGTGACGAGCGACATTGGGGACTCGGTGGCGTTCGATTCCGGTTCCTTGACGACCGGTGGGGTCTTCCAATTCACGTTCATGCAGGCAGGAACGTACCCGTACCACTGCACCCCGCATCTTCAGATGACGGGTACGATTGTAGTCGGTTGACCGAGCCGGCGTTCTACTGGAGTTTCGAGATGACCTTCGTCGCTTCCGAGGTCGTCCACGCCTTCAGCGTCTGTGTCTTGACGTTCCCGAGCTTCCCGATTTCGAGAAGGAGTTGCATCGCGACATCGTCGTTCGGCGCTTCCGTCAGCGCCACGATGTCGTATCGCCCCATTGTGTAGAAAATCTGCATCTTGGCACCGAGTTTGCTGGCCAAGGCAGTCACGGCATCCGCGCGCTTCGGCGACTCCTTCACATTCTTGATCCCTTGCTCTGTCCAATTCCCGAGGCTGATGTAGTTCGGCATCTCCGATCCCCTTGCGTGGTCCATCACTCGCGGCCTATTTAACGGGCGCGACGGGATCACTCACTTCTTCCGTTCCTCGTACAACTCGAGCCAGATTCCGTTGGGATCTTTCACGAAACCGACGACGTACCTCGGGCGGACCTCGACGGCCCTCGCGAGCGTCGCGCCCGCCTTCAGCAGCCGCTGCACTTCGCGCTCGACGTTGTCGCACTCGAACGCGAGGTGATCGAGCTCGCTTCCTTCGTGGTACTTCGTGTCCGGATACCAGTTCATCTCGAGGACGTGTTCCGAGCCTTTCGCCTTGAACGCCGCGACCTCCCCGCCCGTTGCTTCGATCTTGCCTCGGCCCGCGTACTCCATGCCGAGGACATCCCGGTAGAACGCAATCGACTGGTCGAGGTCTCTGACTTCGATGCCCGTGTAAGTGAATCGCATCGTCATGTCGAACGGGATGGACTCGGCCCTGAATGAACGTTGCCAGTGTCCAGCGTGGCTAGAAAGAAAGGACCGGCACCGCGGCAAGGTCGGCGCCGGCTTCGCACCGCGTTTCCGGCTACTGGAAGCGGACCCACTCCGCGGCGTACCGCGCGAGCAGGAGCAGGATTGCGATGATGTGGACCATTGCTTGTCACCTCCGTCCCTTGGGTACTTCGAGCGCGCCCCTCCTCGGTCGCGGGCCCCCTCAGGGGGCCATCGGAGCGGGCGCAGGCTTGAGCCGATCGAAGTCCCGCAAGACGGCCTTCGCGAAGCGGACGAAGGCCGCTCGGACCCCGCCGTTGGGCCGGACCGTACCCGCCAGGAGGGCCTCGACGGTCATGCCGCCGGGGTACTCCTCGCGCAGGTACCGCTCCAAGTCCGGGTCGTTGACGCGCGACCTTCGCGTGTTCGCATACTGGGCCATCACCAATTCCGTTGACATCATGTTCTATTCCGTTCCCGTGTCCGTCTGTGCGACGTTCACGGAAGGTCCAGGACCGTTCGGGGTCTTGAGCGACACATAGGAGCTCCTGTGAACCTCCTATCCGAGACCTGGAAAGTCCCTGCCACAGGAGTATGGTTCGCG
>VBLV01000288.1 GCA_005879045.1 Methanobacteriota archaeon
GAATCGTACGGTCGTCGACATGCCCGCGTTCCTTGGGGGAGGCTTGTACGATCACTTCGTGCCCGCGAGCGTGCGGGCCGTCGTCTCCCGCTCCGAGTTCTACACATCGTACACGCCATACCAGCCCGAGATCAGTCAGGGCCTGCTCCAGGCGCTCTGGGAGTATCAGAGCCTGATCTGCGAGCTCACCGGGATGGACGCGGCGAACACGTCGATGTACGACGGGTCGACGGCGCTCGGCGAAGCGGCCCGGATGGCGCACCGAATCCACGGAGGTCGGATCTTCCTCATCCCGCGTGCGTTGCGGCACAACCGACGGGCGGTGCTCGCGAACTACGTTGTCGGCGCAGGCCTCGAGGTCCGCGAAGTGGACTATGACCGGGAGAACGGGATGCTGGATCTCGCGAATCTGAAGGCCTCCCTTTCCGCGGACGTATGCGGCGTCTACGTCGAGAACCCGAACTTCTTCGGCCGATTCGAAGAACAGCTCGAGGAAATTCGCGCCATGACGAAAGGGGTGCTCGTCGTCGGGGTGAATCCGATCGCGCAGGCGGTCGTCCGTCCCCCGGGGGACTTCGGAGCGGACATCGTCGTCGGAGAAGGACAGCCTCTCGGCACGCAGATGAACTTCGGCGGTCCGCTCCTGGGAATCTTCGCGTGCGAGCAACAACACATCCGGAAAATGCCCGGACGCGTGATCGGCTTGACGCGAGACGCGAAAGGCCATCGTGCATTCTGCATGACCCTCCAGACGCGCGAGCAACATATCCGCCGCGAGAAGGCGATGTCGAACATCTGCACGAACGAATCGCTCCTCGCGGTCGCGGCCGCAGCGTACTTGGCGGTCCTCGGTTCAAATGGCCTCCGTCGGGTCGCCGCGGAGAACATTCGCCGAGCCAAGGAACTCGCGGGTGCAATCGACAAGATCGCCGGATTTGAAGCCCCTCTCTTCCACGGAGCTCACTTCAACGAGTTCGTGGTCCGGCGGAAGAAAGGCTATGCCGCCGTCCACCGAGCCCTCCTCGAGAAGGGCATCCACGGCGGCCTCCCGCTGACCCGTCAGCTCCCGGAACTGAGTGATGCCGCGCTGTTCGCCACGACGGGTCGGCATACCCCGGAGGCGGTGCAACGCCTGCTCGGCGCGCTGGAGGCATTCCGGTGAACTTCCGCCAAGCCTACTGGGACGAGCCGCTATTGATGGAGAAGCGATCCGCCCCGGACAGCGCGATCGACCTCGCGGATCTCGTCCCCGCGAAGATTCGGCGGGACCACCTCGCCATCCCGAACCTGTCCGAGCACGACGTGGTGCGGCATTTCACGCGGCTCTCGCAGATGAACTTTGGAATCGACACCGGCTTCTATCCGCTCGGATCGTGCACGATGAAGTTCAACCCGAAATTCACGGAGGAACTCGCGGCCCTCCCGACCGTCACCCGGATCCATCCGGATCAGGACGAGTCGACGGTCCAAGGGGCCCTCCGTGTCCTGTACGAGCTGCAGGATCTCCTCGCTCGCATCGCGGGGATGGACGCAGTCACGTTACAGCCCGCGGCGGGGGCACAAGGGGAGTACACCGGCCTCCTCATCGCACAGGCGTACCACCGGGAGCGCGGGGAGGAACGGCATGAGGTAATCATCCCCGACACCGCACACGGCACGAACCCCGCGTCGGCGGGAATGCTCGGGTTCGATCTGATCGAGATTCCCTCGAAGGACGGACGCGTCGACCTCAAGGCGCTCGAGGCGGCCGCGGGTCCGAAGACGCTCGCCCTCATGCTGACGAATCCCAACACTCTCGG
>VBLV01000173.1 GCA_005879045.1 Methanobacteriota archaeon
AAATCGTCTCCCTCTGGACGTTCATCTTCATCGGGCTCTCCGCGATCTTCGCGGCGCGGATCGTCCGACCCCCGTTCCGATATCTCTCCCTCGTTCTGGGAGTCCTCTCGCTGGTCGCGCTCGGGTTGTTCATCGCGAACGCGGACCTCGGACTCGGGCCCGGCGGGATGGAACGGATGATCGTTTGGCCGATCTTGGTCTGGGGAACCGCCTTCGGGGGATACCTGTTCGGCTCATCGTCTCCGGCGCCGGCCGCCGCCTCACCTTGAGGCCCCGCATGCCGAACTTGCTCGACCTCGCTTCGATCGAGGCCGCCCGAAAGCGCATCGAGGGATTGGTCGTCCGCACGCCGCTCGTCCGACTCAACGTGGACGATGCGCCCGCGGAGATCTACTTGAAGTTGGAGAATCTCCAACGGACCGGGTCGTTCAAGGTCCGCGGTGCGGGCAATGCGATTGCGCTGCTCTCCCCGGCCCAGCGGTCCCGCGGCGTGTTCACGTGCAGTGCGGGAAACATGGCGCAGGCCCTCGCATGGCATGCCAAGCGTCTCGGGATCCCGTGCACCGTCATCGTGCCCGACACGGCGCCGGCGACGAAGCTCGCCGCGATCCGGCGGTTCGGGGCGACGATCGTTCAACTCTCATGGGACGAGGTCTGGGAGATCGGCATCAGCCGACGTTATGCACCGCTCCAGGGGTGGACCTTCGTCCATCCGTTCGCGGATTCCTCGATGATGGCCGGCAACGGGACAATCGGACTCGAGATCCTCGAGGACATGTCCGACGTCGATGCGGTCGTGATCCCGTTCGGTGGCGGCGGCTTGAGCGCGGGCATCGCAACCGCAATCAAGTCGAAGAGACCACGGACCCGGATTTACGCCTGTGAGCCGGAGACCGCCGCACCTCTCGCGGCATCGTTCGCGAAGGCGGTGCCGGCCGAAGTCAAACGGACCCCGAGTTTCGTCGACGGGATCGGCGCGTCGAGCGTCCTCCCAGAGATGTGGAACCTGGTGAGGCCGCTGCTCGAAGGGTCTCTCGTCGTCTCCCTGAAGGAGATTGCGTCCGCGATCCGATTGCTCGTCGAGCGGAACCGGGTCGTCGCCGAAGGCGCGGGCGGATCGGCCGTCGCCGCGGCGCTCGCGGGCAAGGCCGGGAAAGGCCGCATCGTGTGTGTCGTCTCCGGAGGGAACATCGACACCGGGGTGCTCGGCAAGATCCTCCGCGGCGAAGTTCCGTGAGGATTCGTCCCTCTCGAGGCACTCCGGAGAATCTCCAATGTCCGTCCTGGTCCGACTCATCGAAAGGGCAAGTGTCCGGAAGAGGGCGGCCGACCTCGCGGAGATGCGGGCGCTCCTCGCTCCCGTCTCCGGCGTTCGCCTGCTCGATGTCGGCGGTGGCGCGGGCGCCGCGACGGAACAATTCGCGACGGGTTGCGCCGAAGTGGTCGTCCTCGAGCCCAACCGGAAGAAGGTTGGCCAGGGGCGGAAGTTTCGACCGACGATCCGATTCGAGGAGGGCCGTGCGGAGGAGATTCCGTTTCCCGATGCGACCTTCGATCGAGTCACCGCGGTCGTCGCGTTCCATCACATCGAGGATCAAGGGCGGGCGCTCCGGGAGATGCGACGAGTCCTGAGAGACTCCGGACGTCTGGTTCTCTTCGAGATGCTGCCCTCGCGGGCACCCGGCCCCATCTACCAGTGGATCGGGGGGTATCGGCACGGGGGCCACATGGCGTTCCACAGTCCGGATCAGCTCACCGAGAAAGTGCGAGCCGGCGGATTCACGCGGGTGTCAAACCGTCCGGGTGCGCTGGGATACTTCGTGCTCGCAACGAAATGACTTTTTGTTACCCTCCGAACTTGTGACGGAGATCCCCGCAAGTTTATCGCCCTCCTCGGCGCCATCCCGGACGAAGGCCACCTCATGGCGGGATCCCCCGGTGATGCGCTTGCGCGAGACGTGAGGAAGTACGTCTTCGACCATTTCTTGGAACACGCCGTTCCCCCCGTCCTCGAACAGATCATGGAACGATACCACCTCGAGCGTCCCGACGCGTTCGCCGTCCTGAAAGCGCTCGAGGAGGCGCGCCACCTGAAACTCGTGCCGGGCACGCAGCGGATCCTCATGGCCTTCCCCTTCTCGGCCGTCGCGACTCCGTTTCGCACGACCCGGCCGGTCATCGGACGACGATACTACGCGAACTGCGCATGGGACGCGGTCGCGTTCCATACAATGCTACACGAAATCGTCCGGATCGAAAGCCGTTGCCATCATTGCGCGAAACCGATCTCGATCGAGCTCGCGGGTGGGAAGTCGCGCGCATCCCCTCCAAGGCCCGTGGTCTATCTCGCGCTTCCCGCATCGCAATGGTGGAATGATATTGTCGTTACCTGCTCGAACCACATGGTGTTCTTCTCCTCTGAATCGCACCTGGACGAGTGGCGGAAAGCGACTCAGGCGCCCGAGGGGGCCATCCTCACGATCGAAGAGACGCATGCGCTGAGCATGCCCATTTACAAGGACAAGCTGAAAGTCGGATACGTTCGACCGGGCAAGGACCAGCTCGTGACCCATTTCCAATCGTTGGGCCTCACGGCGGAATTCTGGCGAATCTAGCGGTCTGGGCTCACGGGGACACGGTGGCCTTCCGGATCGTGACCTTCGTCCGCGGCCGGTCATCGGCCTCCGTCGGCGTGCGGCTGATGGCGTCGACGACCTCCATCCCGCCGACGACTCGTCCGAAGACAGGATGCTTCCGATCCAACCGGTTGTTGTCGACGACGTTGATGAAGAACTGGCTGCCGCCGGTGTTCGGACCCGCGTTCGCCATGGAGATGGTGCCTCGCGCATTTCGGTTGTCCGCGGGAAGCTCATCCTTGATCGTGTACCCCGGGCCGCCAAGCCCGGTCCCCTGCGGGTCCCCACCCTGGATCATGAAGTTCGGGATCACGCGATGGAAGATCGTTCCATCGTAGAAGCCCTGCGCGACGAGCTTCCGGAAGTTGCCCGCCGTGATCGGCATTGTCTTGTCGAGGAGTTCGATCTTCACGTCGCCCATCGTCGTCTGGAGAAGGACGGTCGTCATGCGGCCGCCATTCGTTCCACCTACGTAAGGGTGTTGTCCGGTCGAGCTTAGAAGCTTCCGCGATCCGGTGATCGAGGAGGCGCGCCGCGCTTCCGCCGCCGCGCCAACCAGATGACGACGACCGCCACAATGGCGGCGGCGACAAGAGCGAGGAACGGCCAGGACGTCACGAAGGCGACAAGTCCGTTCGTCACGACGGTCACGGTCCACTCCCGCGACACGACCAGCGAGCCGTCGGACACGGTGACGTTCACGATGTGATTTCCGGGAGCTCCGGACGCGAAATTCAGCGCACTGGTGTTTCCGCCCGCGACGGTGCCGTCGACTCGCCAGGTGTACGACAGCACGTCCCCGTCGGGATCCCACGCAATGGCCGTGAACGTCTGGGTCGCGCCAGCGTCGACCGTCAGGGGGCCGACTCCCGGAGAGCTCGAGGTGATCTGAGGCGCTCGGTCTCCGACTGTGATGGCGCGTGCCGTGTGATTCGAGAGCCCGAGGTTGTCCACGACCGTGAGCTCAACCCCGAAGGCTCCCCTGGCGGCGTACCCATGCGACGCCTGGACCCCCGTCCCGAAGTAGCCGTCCCCGAAGTCCCACGAATACGAGGCGATGGTCCCGTCGGGGTCCGTCGACGCGGACCCGTCGAACGTGACGCTGACTCCGATGTAGATCGTCCCCGGAGAAAATTGGAAGGCTGCCCGAGGCGGTGCGTTGACCGTCACCTGGTGCGTCGCATCCGACGAGAGGCTCTGGTTGTCCACGACGGTCAGGATCGCGGTGTACACGCCCGGGTTCGCGTACGCGTGCGTCGGCATGACGCCGCTGCCGACGGTCGAATCTCCGAATTCCCACGCGTACGAAACGATTGTCCCATCCGGGTCAAACGACGCCGTGGCGTCGAATGTGACCGGAGAACCAGGGTTCACAGGCGATGGACTCGCCGCGAAATCGGCGACCGGCGGCCGCGGTCCCGGCGGCGGGGGCCCCACGACGACCTCATGGTAGACGGTCCCATTCAACGAGTCGTTGTCGGTGACGTTCAAGGTGACGTTGTACGTCCCGGCGCCGGCGTACGGATGGGATGTGATCGCCTCACTGCCGAACGTGGAGTCTCCGAAATTCCACGCGTAGGTCATGATATTCCCGTCGGGATCGCGGGAAGCCGATGCGTTGAAGGTCACGCTCGCTCCGACCACCGGTGAGTTCGGAGTCGTCGTGAAAGAGGCAACCGGAGGCGCGTGAACCACGACGTCCCGGTGGGCGGTCGCGGTGAACGATTCGTTGTCGGTGACCGTGAGCGTCACGTTGAATGTGCCGAATGTCGGGTATGAGTGGGAGATGATGGCACCGCTCCCATTCGTGAGGTCTCCGAAATCCCAGACGTACGAATCGATGGTTCCGTCCGGGTCGGAAGAGCCCGACGCGTCGAAGGCTACCGTCGCTCCCTCGATCACGGGATTCGGCGTGGCGGTGAACGACGCGACCGGCGGCTTGCCGGAATCCCAGTACCGGTAGATCGTCGTCGGCGTCGTCAGCCAAATCGCTCCGTCTCGCCCCTGCTCGACCTCGATGATGGAGGTCGGCGCGGTCCAAAGGATATCATCCGATCCGACCGAATCGTATCCTGGCGGGACCAAGTGCAGTCGATGGAATCGATAAGGGGGGTTGCATTCGCCCATGAACAGGTCGCCTTGCCACTTGGGGAAGGAGGGACCTTTGTAGATTGCCGCGTTCGTCGGACAAATCGTGGTCCCCCACCACCAGATCGGCAGCACGGGATTGGGGCCGTCCTGGTTCGTGTCGGCGGGAGGCGGCAGGCTGCCGCACGAGGCCGTCGGTCCCCAGCCGTAGTTCCGATCGAGACCAGTGAGGTTCGGCAGCAAGTTGATCTCATCGTTGCAATTCGGTCCGTTCTCCGTGACGTACACCCGGCCCGTGATCGGATGGAACGCAAGTCCGAACATGTTCCGGTGGCCATACGTGTACGTGAGGTTGTACCACGCCGGGTTACCGTAGAAGGGATTGTCGGGCGGAGCGCTTCCGTTGGAGTTCATCCGCAAGACCTTGCCCATCGGGCCCAGCGGGTCCTGAGATCGCGCCTGGATTCCATTCTCGCCGACAACCGCGTACAGCTTGCCGTCCGGGCCGAACGCGATCACGCCGCCGTTATGGATCGTCGCACCCAAGGGTGGCATCCGGAGGATCACGGTGTATGACACGCCCGTATTCCCGCTCGCCAGGATCCGGACAATCCGATTGTAGACCGTCCCGTTCACGAGGTCGTTGTACGTCTGGTACGCGTACACGTACGGGGTCGCGGGAAACCCGGGGTCGAGCGCGAGGCCGAGCAGACCCCGCTCGTCCGTATTCTGAGTGTTCGGGAGCGTATAGAACGGCGTCGGCAGGAGCGTCCGGTTCGCGAGATAGATGATGCGGATGCTCCCTGTGTCTTTCTCCGCGTAGAAGATTCGGCCGTCCGAGGAGAACGCAAGAGCGATCGGAAAGGTTAGCCCGCTCTTGAATGCCTCGATTTGACCCGCGGCGCCGACGGGTGGCGCGGGCGCGAGAATCGCGACGGAGCCCGCCACCATCAGGAGGAGCAGTCCGACGGTGATCGCGCGGCGCACGGCCAGAGCATGTTCACCCCTCGCTTGAGGATGTTGACGCGGTTTTCATCCCCGATTGCGTCGATCCCCAAGTCGTTCCTCAGCGACTTCTTGACGTTCGATGGCCGAGCCAGGCGTAGAGACCCACAGGCAGGATGCTCCCCAGGAAGGCCAGGTAGACCCATGCGGACGCGGCGCTCCAATTCACGTCGCCGGCGTACCGCGCAACCGCGATGAATTGCAAGACCGCGAAGGCGATGTAGCCGCCGGCCAGCGGCCGGATCCGGAGGAAATCGTTCTCGCGGCTCGCGTGGAACGCGGCGAAGCCGATCCCGATGAGCCACGCTCCGATGGCCCGTGATGTCAACGGCGTCAGCCCCCAGGGCCACACCGGCTTCACGATGTCCGGCGCAAGGAAGAGACCCAGGCCGACCACGAGCATGCCGACACCTTGTGCGAGGACCGCGATGCGCATCCATATCGGCGCGGGAGGCCCACGGGGCGGATCGCTTCCCGGTGCCCGGAGCTGGAGCATCCAGATGATCAACATCGCGACCGGAACGCCCGCATAGATCGCAAGCCAGAACCACGCGGCGCCTTGCGCGCTCGCAACGGGACTCGAGAAGTGAAACTGGTCGAAGTGGAGGAGCGTGGCGACGAGGGTGAGCGCCGTGAACAACCAGATCGCCGGGACGGCAACGCGAGCGCTCGCCCAGGCGGACTGGCGGGCCGCGATGACCTCGACGGGGACGGCGGCCCAGTACGACGCACCGAGGAATGCCCCGGTGAGAGGCCGGGCGATCGTCCATGCGAAGTAGGTGGCCGTTTGCTCCGTGAAGACCGTGAGCTGGAAGCCGGCAAGGAACACGAGCGCACTTGCTGCGTACAGAAGCCACCGCATCGGGGCGATCAACGGCCGAACGCCCGGAGGTGCTTCCAACATCGACATGCCCGGCCCGCATGCGGGGAACCGTTCAAGCCATAAGAACCATGCTGCAGGTCAGGTCGCCGGATTCTCAGTCACGCGTTCCGCCTGCCTGGCATTGATTCGTGTTCTGAACTCTGTGCTGGGAATCCCTTCAAAGAGTTTAAGTATATCGCGATATATCGCAATCGACTATGGAAGCTTCCCGCACGGAATCGGTCCCCCGCGAGCTCCCGGTCCACCTGGAGGGGCTAGGCAAAGAGTACGGTCACTTCACGGCCCTGAAGTCTCTCGATCTCACGGTCCCGGAGGGCACAGCCCTCGGGTTCCTCGGTCCGAACGGCGCGGGGAAGTCGACGACGATCAAGATCATGACGAACCTGATCCGACCGTCCCGGGGCCGCGCGGTCCTCTTCGGCATCGAGGTGCGCCAGGAGCCGACCCGCGCCCTCGCGCGCATCGGTGCGGTGATTGAGACGCCGGAGTTCTACGGATACCTCTCGCCGCTCGAGACTCTCGCGTACGTGGGGCGCCTCCGCGGAATGCCGTCGAACGAGATCGAGCGACGGAGCGAGGCCGTCCTGAAGGAGGTCAAGTTGACCGAGTGGGCGGATCACCGGATCCAGGAGTTCTCAAAGGGGATGAAGCAGCGGCTCGCGATTGCACAGGCGCTCCTCCACGAGCCCGAACTGCTCATCCTCGACGAGCCCACTTCGGGCCTGGATCCGCGGGGCATGGCGGAGGTCCGCGATGTCATCAAGTCGCTGACGGGCGAGGGCCGGACGATCTTCATGAGCTCCCACCTCCTCGGCGAGGTCCAGGAGGTGTGCGACGATGTCGCGCTCCTGAACCACGGAGAGCTCTTGGTCCACGGCTCCGTCCGTGACCTCTCCCGCGGCGCGGACACGTCGACATTCCAGACGACCTTCCTCCGTCCTCCGACGTCGCAGGACCTCGAGGCGC
>VBLV01000174.1 GCA_005879045.1 Methanobacteriota archaeon
CGACGTAGAACGGGTTGTAGCTCTTCATCGACGAGTAGACGATGTTCGAGATCAGTTTCGCGCTCTCCTTGACGGACACCGGGTAGCCGCGACGCAAGGCGAGGAGCCGCCGTTCGGCCTTCGCCAGGTTCACGAGGTACTCCGCATCCGACATCGCACCGGCGATCGCCACCGCGGTCGTGCCATCGAGGGAGAAAATCTTCTGGACCACCTTGGATCCGACGAAGAACCCCTTCGAGGCGCGCTTGTCCGCCGCGAGGACGACGCCGTCCTTGCTTCGTATGCCCACCGTTGTGGTCATGTTGAACCTCGGACCCCTATGTGGGCGGTCGGGTAAGTTGATTCGAGTTCCGGAGACTAAGTCACACGGTGGCCAGGACGGGCGCTCGAGACGACAGGCGTTCGAATTCTTCTCGGGGCGTGAGGTCCAGGCTCAATGCTTCCTCGCCCGAAGCGCCCAGGCGACCAGCAAGAGGGCGCCGAAGATCCCTGCAGGGACCGCCACGAGGAAGCCGAACGCGTTGGCGTCCATTCCCGCCGGTCCCCCGCCGATCGGTTCCGAAATCGAATGGACTTGGACTTGGTATTCGCCGCTCGACGGATCCCTCACCTGGTTGCCCCACCGGTCGTTCGCGACGACGTGATACAGGACGGTCCCGGGACGGTTCTGCGGGGGGATGTCGGCCCGATACAGGTTGCCCCCTTGAGGTCTCATCGGAACCGCGTCGAAGTGGTCCAGGCCGACGCCCTGCAACCACAGGGCGACGTACGTGACCCCGCTCGGATCCGTGATCTCGGCCGAAACCGTGATCGACTCGCCGACGTACCCGGCGCCCGCGAGGACTTGCCCGACAGTCGGAGGGGAGGCGTCGAAGACCGGGTGCATCAGAGGATATCGGTCCTGGGCGGAGCCGTTGATCGGATAGGGCGTATCCCCGAAACCGTCCGGACCCTGGCAGAGATTTTGGGCAGGCCCGCTGCACTGATCCACTCCGGCATAGTCGGACCAATGGTTTCCCCCGCGTGGATATGCGGCATGCCACGCATTCACGCCGGGCTGCGTGTCATTTGCCTGAAATTCGTTCGAGAGGAAGTCGTTGTGGTCCACCTGGAAACGAACGGAGGACTGTAGGACCAAGCCGCTTCCGTGACCCGGAACCGCATGACCGTTGCCGGAGAACCGGTTCCGGACGATCCAACCGTCGGTCGCTCCTTGCAAGATGGCCCCGGCCCAGCCGTTCGACGAAATGTCGTTATCGGCGAGGGAGAGGTTGGAGGACGAAGCCACGACGAGCAACCCGTACGTTCCGCTCCACGTGATGGTGTTGTTATCGACAATCGTGTGGTTCGTTCCATCGAGCAAGATCCCGCGGCCCGCGTACGAAATATCGTTCCCCTCGATTCGGACGGCGTCTCCAGCGGTGGCGTTGATGCCTTCTTCCTTTCCGATGCGATTCCCTTTGATCGTGATGAGAGATGACGAATAGAGCGCCACTCCCGTCTGGCCGTCAACGGCGCTATCTTGGACCGTGATGTTCGAGGACGACCGAATGTACACGCCGGCCTTGCCGCGGGTCGAAACGTTCTGGACGGTCGCGTTCGATGCAAAATCAAAGTAGATGCCCCAGTAGTTGGGGAAATTCGCCTCGATCGTGAGGTTTCGAATCACGAGATGAGCCCGAGTCTGTCGGATCGTGATGCCATTGGATGACGTGGCATCGATGCGCCAACCCTCGATGACATACGGGTCAGCGGCGCCTCCCGTGCCGGTGGTGACCCCATTTGGCGCGGTGAAATTATCGTCTCCATCGATGACGATGGGCGCATGAGCGGTCAGAATCGCGGGAGTGACCGGCGTGGAGGCGATGCTGGGAGAGCTGAGGACGATCAGGACGGCCAGGACCCAAAGCGGAGCCCAGGATACCATCCCGACCTCGCGGCGTAGCGTCCCCTTCCTCGCCGTCATCCCCCAATTCGTCATGGGTCCAGGCGGTATTTCACGATTCCCTCCGATCGGCCTGCCAATTGCGACCACGTGATCGCTATGTACCTGCGGGTTTCATTCTCCTCGTTTCGGCAGTCCTCGCAGGCGTATCAGGAGTCGTTCCCTCGCGTCGGGGACGAACAGGAAATAGAGGAGGGCCATCCGAAAGAGGCTCGTCGTTTTCATACCCCCCATCTGCAGAACCGAGCCGAGTTCGGGAAAGCAATCGAAGAACAGTTCGTGAGCGAGTGCTTCATGGCCCATGGTTTTCATGGTCGTCAAGAGCGATTTCATTTCCGGCTCCGACATCGTCCAACGTCGATCTTTCTGAGGCAAGGCAATCCCCGAATTTCACAACGAGGTGCGCGGCTTAAACCTACGAGCCGCCCGAAGACCCAAAACACAGTTACGTGTCAAGGAGCAAGTCGTATTTGCGTAGGTTGCCACGGGGCAGGCCGACTCACGCGCTGATTCCGCGATCCGCCTTCGAGGAAATCTCTCGCGACACGTGGTGGAACAGCTGGTAGCCGAGTCGCGTCGCCTCGTCGAATCGGCTTGGGGAGTCCACCTTCGCGGTCATCGTGAGCTGACCGGGCCGGACGAGGATCTCGATTCCGATCGTGTCGTCTCCGAGCGCCCAGCCCAGCCGAAGACCCTCGTCCGATTCCGAGAACCCGTACCATCGCAACGGGCCGATCCACGTGCCGCGCAGCGCGCCGACGAGCCCCCGCAGGTCGACATGAGCCGGGAGAGAGGTCTGGAGGATCGTCGCGTTCGGCCCGGCGGGCTTCAGAGAGCTCGGACTCAAGAACCCGAGAGCGCGCCGCGAGACACGATACCCGAGGTCCGTCCGCTCCACGAGCTCGCTGTCAGCGAGCCGGTGAAGCGCGCGGGAGAGCTGCTCCGGATGGATGCCGAGGCGTCGCCGCAATCCTTGAAAGGCGACTTGAGAATCCGGATCATGGGACAGGAACTCCAGGACCTCGCGGTCATGGTCCCGCAAGTCATCGAGAGTCTCTCGCGCCGACGGGTCCACGGAGGTCGGTACCATGTTGAACGCACACACGGCGGCGGTTTGCCTTAAGGCTGAGGGTCACGCGTCGCGATGTTGAGAATGACGGCGCCTCGCACGCTCTGAGCGATTCGCGCTGATGGATGCTCGCGTGAGTTTCTTCAGGCCGCGAGCCGTCCCTTGTTCACGACGACTTTCTTCCCGACGCGGACAGTGGCGTTCGAGAGACGGCCCTGGAACCCGAAGTTGGAGTGGTTCTTCCCGCCATACTCCGAGTTGTCGCCGATGCCGATTTCGATGGCGCCCGCGACGAGGTCGTCTTGGAGGAATCCGTAGCTCGCCGCCGGGTTCAAGCCAATCTGGAGCCAACCTAATCGGTCCTTCGCGCCGGTCGCCCGGTCGTACTGGCTCCGAATCGATTCCTCGTTCGTCCCGGCGCTCCAGGTGGCCTTGCCGTCCTTGAACTGGAAGGCGACATCAGTGACCTGAAGTCCTAGATAGGGAACCGGGCGGTCAAATCGAACGATCCCCTCGGCCGATGTCTCGCCCGGGCACACGATCACATATCCCGGCGGGACGTTCGTCATGAACTCGCCGTCCTTTACGTCCTGCGCGTCCACGATGCCATCGTCCGACTGGGCGGCGCGGCCTTTCAGCTCGCAGACGAACCGGGTGCCGTTCGGCGCGCTTACCTCGACCTCGGCGTCTTTCGAGAGGAGCGCCGCGAGTTTCTTTCCCTTGCGGGCAATCGCGTTGAAGTCGACCGAACTCGCGCGGAGGATCATGTCCCGCCACGCATCGAACTCGAAGCCGTACGACCGTGCCCGCTCGCGGCTCACGTACCCCAGGAGGACCCGCGCACCTCGGAGGCCCGCCCGTTCGGCGCGGCGGTACCAGTCCGAGTTGTACGAGGTCGCGGCTTGAGATTTCTCCATGTTCTTTCGGTACCGCGCGATGTCGGCAGGGCCCGGGAAGAAGACGTAGGCATCGGCCTTCGCGAGAGCGGCCCATTCCGAGGCGGAGACTTGTCCGAGCTTCGTGGGCGGCAGGTCCTCCACGGATCGCCAGTGCGTTTCCTCGTCCTCCAGGAGGAGCATCGGCCGGGCGCCGACCGCGCGCAACTGATACACGATCTCCTTCGCGGCGTCGAGGCCGTGGTTCCAGCACTCGACGATCACGTTCTCCTTCGGTTGGATGTGCAGACTTCGACGGACGACGTTCTTCGCAAGCGCCTCGTAATCGGACACGGCCATCGCCGGCGCCGTCGAAGCCGGGCCGCGGATAAATAGGTACGCTCGAGGAGGGGCGAAGGGCCTTAGCACGGCCCACCGATCCGGTCGCCCCGGAGGGGATTCGTCGGAACCTCGGGATACCCTCTCACCGCAGGAGCGATCGACCCTTCGACGCTTGGCCGATGCCTTCGTGCCGTCCGTGCCGGTCGAATCCGATCCGGACGGGTTCTACGGGCGGAGGGCGAGTGATCTCGCGATCGATGACGATGTCGCTCGCATCATCGAATCGTACCTCTCGCCGGATCAGAGGGCGGACTTCCGCCGGCTCCTTCGGACGATCGAGAGCCCTTGGGCGAACCTCCTCCTCTCCGGACGTCCGCATCGATTCTCTTCGGGGACCCAGGCCGAGCGGGAGCGATTTCTCCTGGCATGGGCGCACAGCCGGCTCGGGATCAAGCGACAAGGCTTCCAGGCCGTGAAGCGGCTCGTCTTGTTCCTCACGTACGCGAAGGGCCTCGAGAGCGGCGTCAACCCGAACTGGCCTTCCATCGGGTACGCCGGGCCTCATCGACGTGCCTCACAGGCGGCTCGCGAACCTTCGGAATTTTCGATCGAATCCCTGCGGCCCGCGAATGAAACGAGCCTCGAGGCCGACGTGTGCGTCGTCGGCACCGGAGCGGGCGGTTCCGTGATCGCCGCGAAACTCGCGGAATCGGGCCACCGGGTCATCGTTCTCGAGGCGGGGCCTTACCGCACCGCGGACGCGTTCACGCAGCGCGAAGCGGAGGCGTACGACACGATGTTCCAGGGCCATGGCGTCCTCACGACGCGCGACTCGGCGTTCAGCGTCCTCGCGGGCCTCACGACGCGCGACTCGGCGTTCAGCGTCCTCGCGGGGCAGACCGCGGGCGGCAGCTCGACAATCAACTGGATGACGTGTCTCAAGCCGCCGCGGTGGGCCCGGGACGAGTGGGAGCGAGAGTGCGGCCTGACCGGGGTGGCCTCGCCCACCTTTGACTCGGTCATCGACGAGGTTTGGAGTCGACTCCATGTGAACGTCGTTGAGAGCATCGTGAATCCGTCGAACGATGTCTTACGTCGCGGGAGTGAAGCGCTCGGGTATCGACTCGGCGTCGACTACGACGTGATCCCTCGGAATGCGAACGGCTGTGGAGGCCGCTGCGACTTCTGCTTCTTCGGCTGCATCTACGATGCGAAGCAGTCCGCCCTCGTCACCTATCTTCCGGACGCGTACCGCGCGGGAGCTCGGTTCCTGTTCGACACGAAGGCGGATTCGGTCAACATCGAAGGCGGCGAGGTGCGGAGCGTCGAGGCTACCTACCGGGAGGATGGCCGCACCATCCCCGTGCATGTGCGGGCCCGGACCGTGGTCGCGGCGGGGAGTGCGATTCAGACGCCGGCGCTCTTGCTGCGGTCCGGAATCCGTTCTCCGGGACTCGGCCGCGGACTCCGACTCGATCCCACCACCGCTCTCTTTGGAGAATTCCCGAGTCCGATTCGGATGTGGAGCGGGCCGATGCAGACGATTGTCGTGAACCGATTCCAAGCGGCCGACGAAGGCCATCATGGACCCTGGTTGGAGAGCGCACCGGGCCATCCCGGACTCTCGGCGCTCGCGATTCCCTGGTCGGGAGGCCGCGCGCACAAGGACGCGATGCGTCGTCTCGACCGGGTTGCGTCGACCATCGTCCTCGTGCGCGATGTCGCCGAAGGCCGCGTGAGGATCGATGCCCGTGGCGAACCGGTCCTCGAGTATCGCCTCTCGACCCGGGACCGTCGGAACCTCACGCGAGGACTGCAGGAGGCCGCGCGGATCCAGCGGGCGGCCGGCGCGCTCCGCATGGGTTCGTTGCACCTTCGAGAGTGTTCCGTCGGGGACGGAACCTCGCCGATTCGCGCCACAGAGTTCGACGGATTCCTCGATCGGTTGGGCCGTCTCGGCATTCGCGAGAACGGCGTAGCTCTGTTCTCCGCCCATCCGATGGGTTCCGCGAGGGCGGGCACCGACCCGAAGACCTCGGCCGCGAAGCCGACGGGCGAGTCGCACGACGTGCGGAATCTGTGGATCGGCGATGGAAGCCTCTTGCCGACCGCGCCCGGGGTGAACCCGATGATCTCGATCATGGCCCTCGCGGCGCGCACCGCGGGGTTCATCCGAGAACGGCTCTCCCAAGTCAACTAACCGCGGCTACTCCTCGATCAGGTAGAACTCGTTCCCGTCCGGGTCCTTGAACATCGCGTAGGTGGCCCAGTCCTCCTTCGTCGTCGGGGTGGTGAACTCGACACCGAGCTTCCGGAGCGCGGCTTCTTCCTTCTTCACATCTTTCGTCGTGAACGAGATACCGCTGTTCCCGGGCTCGAGGGGGTAGAAGCCCTCGCACAAGTGAAACGCGATGTTCTCCGTCTTCGGTGCCACCGTGATCCAGTGACCTTGGTGCTCTCGGATCTCGAAGCCGAGCTTCTCCGTGTACCATTTCGCCGACTTCTTCGCGTCGGATACGACCAGGGCAATCGTGGTGAGGCGCATCATGGGAACGGGATTGATTCCGGCCGATAAAGGGCACGGGCCACCGCCTCGGAGAAACGCTCATCGTCTGGCGCCCGATGGCCGATGGCATGACCCGATCGCGGCTCGAGCTCGCAAGAACGGTGACCGCCCAGCTCCGACGGCGCGAAGGGCGCAACTTGTTGGCCGTCGGCCTCTACGGATCCGTCTCTCGTGGAGAGGATCGAGCTCACTCGGACATCGACCTGGTCCTCTTGGTCCGGTCAGGAAAGACCGGGCTCCAGATGCTCATGCGAAACGGCGTACTCGTATCCCTCCTACGGCTGACGTGGGACGAAGCGGCCGACGAAGTTCGAGGCTATTCCTGGAACCTCCCGGAGGCTCTGAGTGGATGGCGGTCGGTGCAGGAGTTGTACGATCCCCGCGGGTTGCTTCGAAGCCTCCGAGACCGTTCTCTACGGCCGAGGGCGCACCAGTTCCGCGAGGCCGCTCGCGGTGGCTTCCTCGGGACCTTCGAGGACTACGGAAAGCTGCTCAATGCACTCGAGGCCGAAGACACAGCGGAGGCCCGGGAGATGGCAATTTGGTTTACGCACGGGGCCGCGATGATCCTGCTGTGCCTCGAGCGACAGGTCGCGTCAACCGGACGCCGCGTATTCGCCGAACTCCCGAATCAGCGCGGCGTCGGAAACGCGATTCGTCGCCTTCGGTACGAGACGCTGCCCCTGGACGAGACGACCCGCCTCGCAAGATCTGTCTGGACTTCCCTCCGCAGCCGCGCCCGCACGCAACGCATCGCGCTGCCCGAGAGGGGGTAACAAACGAAGGGCAGTCCCGCAGAAGCCTTTAGTCTCTCGGGACCATTCCCGCATAGGAGAGAGGGTCCGACATCGGCGTACTCCCGTTCACCGCGCTCCAACTCGGCTTGGAGTCGGCCGGCGTCGTCGCCTATCTCTTCGGGTTGTTCCTCTACGCGATTGCCGCGGCCGTCGTCTTGCCGATTCCGGTCGAGCTTCTCCTCCTGCTGTATCCGGAACTCAATCCGGCGTTCAAAGCAATCACTCTTGGGCTCGGGAAGGCGGTCGGTGCGATCGTAGTCTTCTTCGTCGGGAACAAAGTCAACCCGTACATCGAGCGCTGGATGGACCGGCATCCGATCGGCAAGAAAATCCTGAAGATACTCGAAGGGTTCGTTCGGCGGACCGGTTGGGTCGGCCTGACGATCTTGCTCGCGATTCCGTTCATGAGCGACACCGCGGTGAATTACTTCTATTCCCTGCTGAACGAGGAAGGCCACGCGATCGGTCGATGGCACTTCGTCCTCGCGAACCTGATTGGCGGAATCGTTCGGGCCTACCTGTTTCTCTGGCTGCTCCCTCGCTGAGTCCCTGGGCCACTCACTTGGGCGCGATGCCGCGCTTCGACGCCCGCGCAAACGTCTCCAAGAAACCCCACGTCAGGTCGCTCGCCGTGATGATGCCCTCCACGTTGTCGAGGCGGGTGACGACGATCCATCGGGTCTTTTTGTCCAGCATCACCCGGGCCGCCGCACGCAACGTCGACAGCGGGCTCACGGTGGCGACCGGTGACGTCATGATATCTCGGACCAAGACCTTCGACGGATTCTTCCCTTTCGAGGTGACCTGCCAAAGGATGTCGCGATCCGTGATCAGGCCGATCGGCCGCCCATGCTGGACGACGACGAGCCCGCCGATTTTCTTCGCCGCCATCCGCTTCGCGGCGTCGAGGACCGTGCGATCCGGGTCGATGACCATCACGTCGCGCGTCATCACGTCCCGGACGAAGACCAATCCCTGCCCCCATCCGGATATCGCGGCGGCGCATCAAGACTTCCGCGCTCGCCGTTGTCATGGGCATCGTGGCGAGCGTTCATATAGCCCCTGAATCATCCGAGGGCATCCTGCCTGGGTGAGGCGGGGGGTTGCTTCGATGCCTTCGAACATGATGGATATGAAGATGGTGCAGTGCGACTGTGGCTTCATGATGCAGAGCCACAACGAGAACGAAATCGTCAAGATGACGCAGATGCACGTGAAGGACACGCACCAGCAAGACATGTCCGCGCGCGAAGTCAAGGGCATGATGAAGCCCGGCATGATGATGAAGTAGGCCATTGGATCGGCGGACGTCGCCGCGAGTCACGCGGCCGGCGTGGGGGACGGGAGTCGCATCGTCTCCGGCAAGCTTTCTGGTTCCGTCCACGGCAGCCGTTGTCCTTGGGCACTCAGCCGTAGTCGTCTGCGGCATGCGGGGAACCGGCTGCATCCGAGGAACGACCAGCCGTTGCGGGCGCGCCGACGCACCATGCGGCCGTCCGGGCACGCGTCGCACGGGCCGTAGTCTTTCTCCAGGAAGGTCGCGTCTCGTAGCCAGCGGACGAGGGAGGGCTGGTGGGCTCTCAGTTCCGCGAGGACCTCGTGCAAGTCACGCCGCGACTCGTCGACGACCTCCGCGAGGGTCGCGCGGCCTTCTGCGATCGCGGTCATCCGGTCCTCCAGATGGCGGGTCATCTCCGGATCCGTGACGTCGGGACCGTAGATCGTGAGGGCATCCACCAGGGCGCGTCCCGCGGCCGTCGTCCGAATCGAACGGCCGCTGATGTATTGCCGACGGAACAAGAGATCGAGAATCTCGTGCCGCGTCGATTTCGTGCCGAGCGCGAACCGCTGCATCGTCAGGAGAAGTGTCCCTTGGGTATGGAGAGGCGGCGGCGTCGTCCGATCCTCGACGACGCGCACCTCCCGAACCGTGAGCTCTTCGCCCTCCCTGAGGGCCGGAAGCTCCGTCATCGGACGGTCGTCCGGCAGGATCTCCCGCCACCCGGGTTCGACCAGCACGCCGCCAACCGCGAGGAACTCCGTGTCTCCGAGACGGAGATGGACCTCCGTGATCGTGGAGAGGCTCGGGGGCGACAAGGTCGCGAGGAATCGACGAGCGATCATGTCGTAGACCGTCGCCCTCAACCCCTCACGCCGCTTCGCCGGCGCGGCGGTGGGATGGATCGGCGGATGATCCGTCGTGTGGATCGGCCCGCGGCTCGGGTCGAGTTCCGGGCGCTCCAGCAGACGCTCGACGTAATCGTGATACAGGGACTTCCGCAGTCGGTCGAGGATTTCGCGGACGGGCAGCGAAGGCGGGTAGACGGTGTTGTCCGTCCTGGGATAGCTGATCTCGCCGCGGACGTACAGCTCTTGGGCTGCGGCCATCGCTCGAGATGGGCTGTGCCCCATGCGGGAGGCCTGGGCCAGAAACGAAGTCGTGTTGAACGGCGCTGGCGGTGGTTCGCGGTGATCTCGCCGCTCAATCCGCTCGACGGTGGCCGTGTCCCCGAGCCCCGCCAGGGCCACGAGCGACCGCGCGCCGCCTTCGTCCCAGAAGGGTCCCCCGACCGCCGACGCTTCGAATGCCGGCTCGCCCGCGACGAGCACGACGTTCCAAAAGGGCCGTGGCACGAAGTCTTGCCGGTCCCGTTCCCGATCCGCCGCGAGACGCAACGTCGGGGTCTGGACGCGACCCGCGGAGAGCACCTGCCGGTCGGAGCCGCATTCGACCGTGAGGAATCGGGTGAGGACGGCGCCCCACGCGAGGTCGATCCGCTGCCGGGCCGCCGCGGCATCCGCCAAGGCCCAATCCGGCTCGACGAGATTCTCGAAGGCGCGACGGACCTCGGATGTCGTCATCGCGCTGAACCGGGCCCTCCTTGCAGGGAGATCCGGATGTTGACGGCGAAGGGTCTCGAGGGCCTCGACGCCGATCAGCTCCCCCTCTCGGTCGTAGTCCGTCGCGAGGACGACCTCGTCGACCGAGTCCGCGAGACCGCGGAGCGCGTCATGCAACGCGGGGGGCGACTCTTGCCGGATGGGCTCCAGGTCGACCAGGGTATCGAGATCGGTTCCGACCCAATCCTGGGCCGACTCCGGATAGTCGATCTCGACGATGTGACCTCGGAGCGGGAACACGATGACGTCGTCCCCGCCGGCCGAGAACGTGAAGTAGCTGGAGACGTCTGCCCGGACCTTCTCAGCCATCCCTTCTGACAGGATTTGGGCTAGGCGGCGGGCAGCGCTGAATTTCTCGGCCAGGATGAGCCGCCGCAAGTTCTCGGCTCATTTGTCTATGCTGTACTTAATAATGTTGATGTCGGACATTGACTTTTCGCGCATTCGCGCGAAGCTGTCAGACAAATGGCCGCCATGCGATCGAGCCCCGGCGAAGAGGGGTCGTCCGCAGACACGATGGAGGGCCGCGATCCGTCCACCCAAGGGCGGCAACTGATTGCCACTTCCCGGCGTCTGACGAGGGCTCTGGCGACGCCGCTAGAATTCGAACAAGCTAACGGGATCCGCGGTCCGAAGGCGCCGGAGTGGATGCCGGCTCTCCGCAAGCCGCAGACGTTCATCGACGAGGGCGGACACCCGCTCATCCTCGAGCGGGACGAACGGACGAACTCCGAGCTCCCTCGCGATGGCCTCAGCCTCCCGCGGATACCGACTCAGCAGGTTGGACAAGGCGAAGGACTCGGCCATGCCGACCGAGCGGCTCGACAGGAAACGCTCCAGGGCCAGGAGGTCCTGCGCGTACGACGCATCGGGCTCGTAGCGGCGCTCGAGGATGGCGCGACGGACGAAGTCGGTCCGGGTAGCGATGACCTCTCCCTCTGCCATGGGCGAACCCTGCGGACGCAAGGACGGGGTAATAGCTTTTGTCGTAAGATTATCCGTCAAATGACGAAGTTCCCGACAGGCGTCGAAGACCCGAGCCGTCGCATGGCGATTCACGGATCGCTGCAGTCTCGTGTGTACCCGCATCGATGGCAGATGACCTTGCAGTTCCGCTCGGTGGTCGGTCCGCCACAGACGTCGCACGGATCTGGGGCGGCCGGCGTTGCGGCCTTGAGCGACTTCGTGGCACTCGGTGCGGCCGTCATGCCGAAAGGCCATGGCGATCCCGGACGAAAAGCCTCGCTCTCGATTCGGCCGCTCGATCGTAAGCTGAGGTTGGGGACAAGTCTGGTCACGAGCGAAGCCCGGCGAAGTCGTCGAGTACGACCATCGCCGCGTTGCGGCCTGGAGCGCCGGTGACGCCCCCTCCCGGGTGAGCGCTGCTCCCGCAGAGATACAACCCTCGCACGGGCGTGCGGTAGCCGGACCATCCGGGGAGAGGCCGGAAGGAGAACAGCTGGTCCGGCGTCATGTCGGTCTGGTAGATGCAGCCGCCCGGGAGGCCCCATTCCCGTTCCATGTCGAGCGGCGAGATGACCTCTCTCGCTTCGACCGCACGAAGCACGTTCGGAGCGAACCGCGCAAGCGTCTCGAGGATTGTGTCCCCGACGCTCTCCTTGCGATCGTCCCAATCTCCGTTTCGGAGGTGGTACGGAGAGTACTGCGAGTAGATGGACAACGTGAATTTTCCCGGAGGCGCGAGGCTCGGATCCGTCACGGAGTGCAAGACGCAGTCGAGGAACGGCTCCTTCGAAGGCTCGCCCCACTTCGCATCGTCCCATGCGCGCTCGAGGTAGTCGACGGACGGGCAGATGTCCAAGTACCCTTTGTGGTGCGATTGCACGGTCTTGCCGGGTCGGGCCGTGAAATCCGGCAGCTCGGTGAGGAGGCAGTTCACTTTCGTCACGACGCCGGTCGCTTTGATCCGGCGGACCTGCGCCAGGAACTCCGGATCCAGTGCGTCCGGAGCGACGAGCCTCTCGAAGGTCGTCTTCACGTCCACGTTCGCGAGGATCGCTCGGGCCATCACCCTGTTCCCACCCGCGAGCTCCACTCCGATGGCTCGCCCGTCGTTCGTGAGGATCGTGAGGATTCGATGGACGGTCGCGCCTGTTCGGATCGTGGCCCCATGGTGCTCGGCCGCCTTCGCGAGGGCTTGAGAGATGCCGCCCATGCCGCCCTTCGAGTACCCGAACGTCTGCTTGACGCCGTTGATCTCATGGAGCAACATGTGCCCGAGCATGAGGGCGGTGCCTGGCGTCTTCGGCCCCGCGGGGA
This sequence comes from Methanobacteriota archaeon, assembly GCA_005879045.1. Taxonomy (GTDB): domain Archaea; phylum Thermoplasmatota; class Thermoplasmata; order RBG-16-68-12; family RBG-16-68-12; genus RBG-16-68-12. Next base: position 12,776 of record VBLV01000174.1, read on the forward strand.
GGCCGATCGTCGTCGCGGTGGCGAGCATCGCCTTGACCTCCGCGGACTCGAAGAACTCGTCGAGGAGATCTGAGGCACTCTGCAAGAGGAGCCGCTTCGCCAATTCTTCCGCCTCGGCGCCCTTGAACATCCCGAGCAAATCGGGCAAAGGAGGCGGGGATTCGAGGACCATCGCCTCGATGAGTTCCATGACCTCGGTCCAGAACGCGACGTACTTGGGATAGGCCTCGGCGTCCTTCTTCGAGAAGCGCGCGAGTTCCTTGTGGTTCCGCTCCGGGTCGTTCCAGAGGAGAA
>VBLV01000286.1 GCA_005879045.1 Methanobacteriota archaeon
CGACCGGGATGCCCGCCGCACTCAATCGTTCGCGGATTTCCTGACGTGGGTCGCGCTGCGTGACGCGGATCGGAAGCGATGGGCGGGCCTGTATTTCCGCGCGAAAGGAGCTGAGGTCAAAAGCGGGGGCCGAGCGGACCGGGATCAAGACCGCATCTCCCTGCTTCACGGTCTTCATAGTTCGGTCGACGAGACGTTGGCTCAACAACTTCCGGAGCAGCGACTCCGCATTTTCCTTTGGCACCTTGATCGCGGGCAACGCTCGGACGAATGGCTGATTCGATTTCACTTTCGGTTTCACTCTTTTCTTCGATACACTTCGCGATACATATATGAAGAGCGACCCGCTTCGGCGCGCATCATGCGGGCCCCGGCCTTGGCCCTCGCCTTCCTGGTCCTCGCCGTGGTCTTGACTCCGCCGACGACCGCGGAGGATTGGGGCGCGGTCGGCAAGGTGAACAAGCTGGTTTCCGTGAGAGCCTCGCCCGAACTGGCCCCTGGGGAAAGCGGGCGGTTCGAGTTCTACTTCAATTCGACGTACTCCGAGCCGATGATCAACGTGACGCTGAATGCGAGCATCTATCGCTACGCGACGATCGATGAGAGCATCGCCCTCGACTCGTCGTGGCCGTACGCGTATCCCAGGATCGCGGAGACGGGGACGCGGGCGTGGAGCTGGACCGCCTCCCGGGTGGATCCGGGGAGTTCCCGACTGATGAACTTCACCGTGGTCACGGCCGCCGACAGTCGCGACATGCCGCACGGATCGATTTTCTCCCAGTCGAGCTACTTCGTCCGGTTCTCGGTCGACTTCACGGGGAACGTGAGCGGGACGCTGACGCCGTTCCGGATGGCCTCCCGCGGATTTTTCACGGACGCGCAGTGGAATCTGGCGACCAGTGCGAACGCCACGAATCCGTGCACGCCGCCGGCATGTCGAGGGAATGTGAACCTGACCGTCCTCGGCGTGGACGGCCTGCTGCCCGACTCGGCCTTCGGGGTGAAAGAGCCGATCCCCCGCTGGCCATTCTACCTGCTGATCGGTCTGGCGGCGCTCTTCTTGGTCCTCGCGTTCCTCTTCTGGGTCGAGGAAAACCCCGGGTCGTATCCAAGGGTCGACACGTGGTGGGCGCGGACCCGCGGGCGGCTGGCGCGAACGATTGCTCCGCTCCGACGCCGAAGGCCTCCGAAGGCGTGACGAGAAAGGTTTTTACTCGGTGGACCTTTGCGCGCGACATGGCGGAGGTCGCCTTTCCCAGGGTGGTCGCGTTCTGGTTCTACGCCCTCGCCTTCCTCTCGGGGATCCTGTTCTACCTTATCTGGGGATTCACCTACGGCTCGTGGAACCTCTTGAGGCCGGAGTGGGTCGGCGCCTATGCGGTGACGATTGTCCTGGTGGGCTTCGGCATCGTCGGCATGCTCCTGTATCGGAAGTAAGGACGCCGTCGGCGGCAACACAGTTCCCCTTTTGATACGGGCGGGGGAGGGCTTAAGGGTCGTCCGGGAATCTTTCGTTTCCCAGAGGTCCAGATGCGGCCGGCGATTCGAAACGACCGTGAAGGGGTGTCCCCCGTGATTGCGACAATCTTGCTCGTCGCTATCACCGTGGTCCTCGCCGCGGTCCTGTACGTCATGGTATCGGGCCTCCTGACGCCGGTCGGGAACGGACCGCAGATCATGGGGGTCGCCCTCAGCAAAACGGGCGACGGCAAGAACTGGAGCCTCGAAATCGCCTCGACACCCCTCGGTCTCACGCCGGGAAGCGTCCATCTCGAACTCATCTCTCCGGGTGGCCAGACCGCGGTGTACAAGACGTTCAGCGCGTTGAGCTGGCCCGCCGATGGGGCCGTCTATTTCGGAAACGGAACGGTGATTGCCGCAGGCGACCGCCTCCTCATCGACGCGGTTCGGTACCCGATCGACTACCAGGTCCTGATTTCCTCGACCACGATCCTGTACAGCGGGACGCTGCGGTAGGCCTGCGCTCAGTACGCCTTCGCGGCGTACACGACCTGCTTCGTCTTCTCGCCGTCAATGATGCACTTGCCTTCGAACGGCTCTGGGTAGAAGGGCGTCCCGAGGACACTCATCCCGGTTCGTTCGGCGATCGCCTTGCCGCAGCTCTCCTTGCCGCACCAGCCCATCCGGTTGAATCCGTCGCGCGCGTCGTCCAGTTTCGTGATCGTGAAGGTGTTGTCCTGCAGGATCTTCTCAGCCCGGTTCCACATGGCGAGCTGCATGAGCTCGAGGACGGATCGCAGGCGGTCCGGGAGCAACTCCCGCGGGAGCTCCTTCTTCTCGCCCGTGTCCCGGCGGACGACGGTGACCGATTGGTTCGCGAGGTCTCGAGGCCCGAGTTCCACCCGGAGCGGCACGCCGCGCGCCTCCCAATAGTAGTACTTCTCCCCCGGCCGGATGTCGCGGTCGTCCAGCTTCACCCGCATGCGCTCGCGGAGCTCGAGGAAGAGCCGCTGCGCCTCGAGGAGCATCTCTTCTTGCCGGCCTTTCTCGAGAATCGGCACGACCACCGCCTGGACCGGAGCTGTGGCCGGCGGTAGGACCAGTCCTTTCTCGTCCCCGTGGATCGAGATGACGGCACCCAGCAGGCGCTCGCTCATTCCGTCGGTCGTTTGGTGCACATATTTGTGTTCGCCCGACTCGGTCTCGTACGTGACGTCGTACACCTTCGCGAAGTTGTCGCGGTACTGATGGAACGTCGCGACCTGCGCCGCGCGTCCGGACGGGAGGAGGGTGTCCGTTCCGAGGCTGTAGGCGGCCCCGGGGAACTTGTCCCAGTCCGGCCGACGCGACACGATGTACGGTAGGGCGAGCATGCGCATGACCCGCTCGTTCATCTGCAGGTCCTCGTGGATCTGCTGCTCCGCGTCCTCGAACGTCGCGTGCGCGGTGTGCGCTTCGAAGAAGTGGATCTCCCGCACGCGCATGAACGTCCGGGTCATCTTCGTCTCGTAGCGGAAGACCGGGACGATCTGGTACACCTTGAGCGGCAGGTCCGCGTGGCTTCGGATCCAGAGTTTGAACATCGGGTACATCGCGGTCTCCGACGTCGGCCGGAGGACGAGTTTGATATCGAGCTCGTTGAAGCCGCCGCGGGTGACCCAGAACACGTCGCCTTCGAAGCCCTTGACGTGCTCCGCCTCTTTCTTGAACTCCGACTCCGGGATGAGGACGGGGAAATTGACCTCGCCGTGGCCGGTCGAGTCGAACTCGTCGCGGATCGCTTGGTCGATCAACTTCATGATCGCCCATCCGTAGGGCCGCCAGACGTTCATTCCCTTGATCGGATAGCGCTTGTCGCTGAGTTCCGAGCGCTCGATGACCTCGTTGTACCACTCGCTGAACTCTTCGTCCTTTCGCATGGGAATGCGACCTTCAAAGAGGCATTGCGATAATATCCTTACGGTGGCGGCTTCGCTTCTTCCGGAAACTTGTACCCGCAGAAGAAGCACGTCACATCGATAACGTTCACGTGCGTGTGA
>VBLV01000001.1 GCA_005879045.1 Methanobacteriota archaeon
CTTGGCGAACTTCTTCGCGTCCTTGAGGTCCTTCCCGCCTCTCCCGTCGGGCATCGCGACGCCGAGCACATGTTGGGGGCCGAGCGAGTCTGCGCACAACTTCGCGACGAGGGCCGAATCGATCCCGCCGCTGAGACCGAGGACGACGCCCTTCCGACCGCTCTCGCGGAAGGAGTGGACGAGGAACGCTTCGATGATGAAGACCTGCTCCTCCTTGAACCGCGGGACCAGTTCGGCCACGAGAGCGCAACCTTCGGCCGCGTCATAAAACCTTGCGGCGCGAAGCCTTTATCGCGCGAGGTCTCTTCGCGGCGCGTCCGTGAACGCGAACGAGGCGACCCTCGTGTGGGTCGACGAGTACAGCCGCATGGCGGAGGCGTACGACAAGAACGTGACGCCGCGGTTCGAACCGATCGCCCAGGAGGTCGTGCGCCTCGCCGACCCGAAACCGAACGAGCTGTTTCTGGACGTCGGCACGGGGACCGGGCTCCTCGCGTGCCTCATCGCGCCCCGCGTCCTGCCGCAGGGCGTCGTCGCCATCGACCTGGCGGACGGCGCGATCTCCGTCGCATCGTATCGGGCAGGGAACGCGGGCATCCGGAACATCCGGTTCGAGATGCTCGATTCGCGGAACATCGTGTACCACGGGAAACTGTTCGACGCCGCAGCGAGCAACCTCGGGATCCCGGCCCTCGGTTATGACCGCGTGTTCCAGGAAGTCCACCGTGTCCTGAAGGCCTCCGGGCGGTTCGTCTTCAGCGAGTGGCCGACCGACCCAAGCCCGTCGTTCGCCGCGTTGCGGGCTCTGCTCGAGAAGCACGGGACGCGCACCCCGTCGAAGGACCTCGCCCAAGTGCGCGAGGCGGTCCGGCTCGTCCGCACAGATCCCGAGGCGATCGCCCTGGGAGATCCGCGTGCGGTCCTCAGGGCCCTCGGAGTCGGAGGTTTCGAGCGACGGGATGCGACGACGAAGACCTTTCGCGTCCGGTTCCCGGATGTGACCGAACTCCTCGCGTTTGCCGCATCGTATGGATGGTATGAGCGGGAACTTCGCGAGATGCCGACGGAAAGCCGCCAGGCATTCGATGCCGACCTCGCCGCTCGCCTCGAGCCGCTGACGACGTCGGCGGGCATCGAGGACACGTGGACGCTGAATCTGTTCGTCGCACGCTCCGAGTAGAACAGTCCGAACGAAACCCTAAATAAGCCGCGGCTCATCGAAAACGTCGCATGGCGGCCGAGCCGATCATCCGGGGAGTGGACGCCCACAAGGTGTACAACTCCGGGGTCGTCAAGGTCCACGCGCTCCGCGGAGTGAACCTCGCGATCCCTCGCGGCGAGATGGTCGCGATCATGGGGCCGTCCGGCTGCGGCAAGACGACCTTGTTGAATTGCTTCTCTGGACTCGACGATCTGACGTCGGGCGATGTCCTCATCGAGGGCGTCTCGTTGGCCTCGATGGACGACAACGCGAAGAGCCGCTATCGATCGCGGCGCATGGGTTTCGTCTTTCAGACGTACAACTTGCTACCGGTGCTCACCGCCGTGGAGAACGTCGAGCTCCCGCTCCTCGTCGCGAGGGCGCCCGCCAGGGAAGCCCGCCGGAAGGCGCTTGCGCTTATGACGGCCGTGGAGCTCGACGGATGGGCGGACCACAAGCCGGCCCAGCTGAGCGCGGGACAGCAGCAGCGCGTTGCGATCGCTCGGGCTCTTGTGAACGACCCCGCGATCGTATGGGCGGACGAGCCGACCGGGAACCTAGACTCAGAGACGTCGGCCCAGATCATGGACCTCCTCGTGCGCCTGAATCGGGAGCAGGGCCAGACGCTCGTCCTCGTGACCCATGACGCCGTCGTCAGCGCGAGGGCCCACCGCATCTTGCGCATGCGGAACGGTGAGATCGTCGAGGAGACGCGGGGCGGGTAGGATGGCCCTTCCCGAGGCGTCGGCGTGGGCGATCGTCATCGGGGTCGTCCTCGTCGCCGTGGTCATTGGGTTCCGACCGCTTTTGGCCCGCCTCGCGGCGAGGAACATCGGACGGCGGAAGTCGCGCGTCCTGATCGTCGTCGCCGGACTGCTCGTCGGCACGGCGATCATCTCCTCGAGCCTCGTCGTCGGCGACACCCTGAGCTACATCTTCCTGGAGGACGTCTACGCGCGCCTCGATGCGATCGACGAGCTCGTCTCGAACTCGTTCAATGGCCAGCTCTTCTCCTTCGCGGAAACCAATTTCACCGAGATCGGGGGGGACCTCGCGGTGAACGCGACCCCGATCGACGGAATCGCGCCGGCCCTCCTGAAGGTCATGCCGGTCCGCAACGTCGTCGGGAACAAGGGAAACCAGCAGATCACGGTGATGGGCCTCAACGCCTCGCACGAAGGCGGCTTCGGGCCGCTGACCCTGCTCGACGGCCGGACCGTCGACACGGACCGGCTGCTGCCGGCGGAGCTCTACGCGAACGAACGCGCAGCGGCGGACCTGAACGCGACTGCGGGCCAGGATCTCACCCTATTCTACGGCACCACGAACCAGACGATCGTCCACGCGACCGTCGCGGGGATCGTGCGGGACGCGGGCAAGGCCGCATACGAGAGCCGCGCGATCCTGTTCATGGACCTGCGCCGGGCGCAGGCCGCGTTCAATGAGAGCGGCGCAATCAACCTGATCCGGGTCTCGAACCGGGGAGGCATCGCCGACGGCGTCGCGTATTCCGATCGCGTAACGCAGGATCTGCGGCTCAGCATCGCGACGCGCCATCTCCTGTTGCGGGTCGAGGCGGTCAAGGCGGACGACACGGCGCAGGCCGTGCAAATCGGGCGCGATGCGACGGACCTCTTCCTCGTCATGGGGGCGTTCGGCATCCTCGCGGGCGTCCTGCTGATCGTGAACATCTTCGTCATGCTCGCCGAAGAGCGGAAGCCGGAGCTCGGCGTCGCCCGCGCGGTCGGGTTCCTGCGGTCGGATCTCCTGACGACGTTCGCCCTCGAGGGGACGTTCTACGCGGTCGTCGCGGCGGCGCTCGGCGCCCTCGCCGGCCTCGGCCTCGGATACATCATGGTGTACTTCTTCGATCGGCTCGTCCCCCACGGAGACGTCGTCGTGACGTTCCACTTCGACCCGGATTCCGTCCTCACGGCGTTCGTGGCGGGGACGGCGCTCACCTGGATCACGATCCTCCTCGCCTCCTGGCGGGTGAGCCGGCTGAACATCGTGCGGGCGATCCGCGATCTCCCGGAACCCGGGACGCAAGAGCGGTCGCGGGACGTCCTCGTCGCGGGGATCCTCGTGGCGCTCGGCGGGCTCGGGCTCACGTTGTGGGGCTTCGCCTTGGACACCGGCATGGGGAAGATCCCGGGGCCGCCAGTCCTTGCCCTCGGACTCGGCATCGTCGCGGCGTCCCGCGGTTGGGCTCGGGCCGCGATGACCCTCGCCGCGGCCTTCAACCTCGCGTGGATCCTGCTGCCCTTCACGTTGTTGAACCAGGCCACGGACAACGTGTCGATCGCGTTCGTCATGGTCGGGGTGATCCTGGTCGGCTCCGGCATCCTGATCGCCGTCTTCAACGTGAGCGAGGCGTTGCGGGCCCTGCTCCGGCGGGCGAACCGCGGCGCCGGCCGTCCCGTGCTGAAGACCGCGGTCTCCTATCCGACGGACAAGCGCTTCCGGACGGGCATGACCGTCGCGATGTTCGCCCTCATCCTGTTCATGGTCACCTTGATCTCGATGCTCCAAGGCCTCCAGGCGGCGAGCCTCGACTCGTTCGTGCAACAGCAGTCCGGCGGGTACGATGTGATCGCGTACACGACGTCGTACGGCGAAATCCCGAATTTCCGGCAACGCCTCCAGGAGAACTTCAGCGAGTCGCTCTTCGCCGGCGGCTGGAACGGGACGTCGAGCGCGAGCGTCATGCCGGCGAAGGTCCAGACCGTCGGAGGCAATCGGACGTACGACTACACGCTCTGGGGCGTCGACAACTTCCTGATCCAGTCGAATCAGTACGGCTTCACGAGCTACCTGCCGTCTTACGTGAACGAATCGAGCGGCGCGCGAGAGACCCTCGCGACCCGCGAGCAGGTGTGGCTCTCCCTGCGGTACAATCATACGCTGGCCATCGTGGACCGCACGGCCGCGGGCCCGAACCAGTTCGTCCCAGACGAGAGCCGCTTGCGCGTCGTGCCGGGAGACCGCATCCGCGCGTTCGACGCCGCCGGTCGCACGGTGAACCTGACGATCGTCGGCGTGCTCGAGCAGGCGCTCCAGTTCACGTCCGGCGTGTTCGTCGACCAGAGCGTGGTGCGTGGCGTGTTCCCGGCGGAGGAGCGGTACACGGCGTACTTCTTCCAGATGCTGCCCGGTGTGGACGTCCCGGCGTTCCGGGCGGACCTCGAGCGCGTGTTCTTCGTGTACGGCCTACAGACGATCGACATCCGCGAGCAGATCGGGCAGGCGTTCGACGCGTCGCAGGAGGTCCTCACCCTCATGCAGGCGTACCTGGGGATCGGACTCCTCGTCGGGATCGCGGGCCTCGCGGTGATCACGCTCCGCGCCGTCGTCGAGCGACGGACGCAGATCGGGGCGTTGCGGGCGATCGGCTTCACGCGGGGAATGGTCCTGGCGACGTTCCTCGTCGAGATCGCTTTGATCGCGGTCCTGGAATCGGGATCGGGGTCGCCCTGGGGATCGTCCTGGCCTACAAGATCTACATCGTCTACTTCGCGGACATCGTCGTCTTCAGTGTGCCGTGGCCGAACCTGGCATTAATCGTCGGGGTGGCGTCCATCGCGGCAGTTGCGAGCGCGGCCCAACCCGCGATCCGCGCATCCCGAATCCCACCGGCGGAAGCGCTGCGGTACATCGAGTGAGCCCTTCGGGAGGCCTCCGAGGTCCACGGGGACCGTACCTCTAGGTGGAGGTATGCTCCGAGGCAATGAGCTGCTCGATCTGGGCCCGCCTCCGGGCGAACTCTTGCTCCGCCTTGCGATGGTAGGCGGCCATTCGCCTCAGGAGATCCGTCCTCGCCTTCTCCGAGTCCACGCGGCCGACGTAGTTCTCGCGTCGCATCGAACGACCGTTCGAGCGCTCGTAGTGCCAGAAGTAGAAGTACCGCCGGCCATCGAAATCCCGGACCCTCGCACCGCAGCCGACCTCCATCGTTTATACCTCTAAGTAGAGGTATATCGCAACCGGGCTTGAAGCCTCCGGTAGGGTGTGCAATCGCCCGCGCGAGTCGCCCGGAACAATCCTTTTATGGGCTCCGCGACTCTCGACCGCCCATCGATGGGTGAACCGAAACTCCGGGAGAAGACGTGGGAGCCGGCCTACGAGGAAGACGTCCTGAAAGCCTGGCGGGTAGAGCCCGACCTGTATCGGTTTTCCCCGGAGCCCGGGCAGCCGACGTACGTGATCGACACGCCGCCTCCGTATCCGAGCGGCTCATGGCACGTCGGCGCCGTCATGGCGTACGCGATGATCGACATGATCGCCCGCGCGCAGCGCATGCTCGGACGCGCGGTCCTGTTCCCGTTCGGCCTCGACCGGAACGGGATCAACATCGAACGGACGGTCGAGAAGAAGACGGGCAAGGCATTGCATCGCTGGGACCGCGAGGCGTTCATCCAGGAATGCCGCAAGGAGATCGAGGCAATCGGCAACGGCCTGCTCGAGCTGGCGGTCCGCGTCGGCATGTCGGCGGACTTCGACCACACGTACTACACGGATTCCGACGAGTACCGCGCGTTCAGCCAGGCAATCTTCCTCGAGCTGTGGCCGAAAGGGCTCTTCTATCGCGGCGAGCGCCCGACGTTCTGGTGTCCCGTCTGCGAGACACCGCTCGCAGAAGCCGACATCGACTACGAGGAGCGGCCCTCGAACCTCGTGTGGATGAAGTTCCCGCTCACGTCGAAAGGGGAGATCCGGATCGCGACGACGCGACCGGAGCTGCTCGCGGCGTGCCGGGCGGTAATCGTCCATCCCGACGATGCCCGGTTCGCGGGCCTCCACGGCAAGAAGGCCCGGGTCCCGCTGTACGATCATGAGGTCCCGATCCTCACGCACCCGACCGCCAAGCCGGAGTTCGGGAGCGGCGCCGCGATGATCTGCTCGTACGGCGACATGGTGGACCTCCAGCTGTTCCGCGAACTGCGGCTCGAACCGGTGAAGGCGATCGATGAGCACGGCAAGATGACGGACGCCGCGGGCCCGTTGAAGGGCCTGAAGGTCGAGGCCGCCCGCGCGAAGGCGATCGAACTCCTCCGGGCCGGCGGCTTCCTCGAGAAGCTCGAGCCAATCCAGCACCAGACGCCGATCTGCTCGCGCACCCTGAACCCGATCGAGTTCCTCTCGTCCGATGCGTGGTACCTGAAGCAGCTCGAGTTCCGCGACGACCTCCGTCGCCTGGCACAGGAGATGGAGTTCCGGCCGACCCGGCACCGGCAGCTCGTCCTCGACTGGATCGACAGCCTGACGATCGACTGGCCGATCTCCCGCCTGCGGTACTATCACACGGAGATCCCGCTGTGGTACTGCAAGAAATGCGGCGAGACGCTCGCGCCGCCTCCGGGGAAATACTACCGGCCGTGGAAGGACCCCGCGCCGTTCGCGAAATGCCCGAAGTGCAACTCGAAGGAGTTCGTCGGCGAGCAGCGCGTCTTCGACACGTGGATGGACTCGAGCGTGTCGAATCTCTTCCTCACTCGGTATCACACGGACCCGGACTTCTTCGGCGCGAACTTCCCGCTCTCGCTTCGGCCGCAGGGCCGCGAGATCGTCCGGACCTGGCTCTACTACACGATGCTCAAGTCATGGCTCGTGCATAGGTCGAAGCCGTTCCGTCGGGTCTTCATCCACGGACTCGGCCTCGACGCCCGCGGTCGCGCGATGCATCGCACCCAGGGGAACGTCATCGATCCGTGGCCCTATCAAGCAGCACGGCGCCGACGCGATCCGGCTCTTCGTCGCGGGCGAGACGAACCCGGGAGACGACTTCCGGATCAGCGAGGCGAAGATCGGCGGGGCCGCGAAGTTCGTCACGAAGCTCTGGAACGTCGCGCGGTTCATCTCTTCGTTCGAGGAGCCGGAGGCCGGGAAGCTCCAACCCTCCGACGAATGGATCCTCGCGGAGCTGAACCGGCTCGTCGATTCGTGCCGCGGCGCCTACGAGGACCTGAACCTGTTCCTCCCGGCGAACCGGGCTCGGGACTTCCTCTGGAACCTGTTCGCCCCGCACTACGTGGAGATGGTGAAGGCCCGCGCGTACGAGGGCGACACGGGCGCCCGATGGACGCTGCACGCGTGCCTGCGGGATCTCCTGCGCCTCCTCGCGCCCGTCACCCCGTTCTCGACGGACAAGATCTGGCGGTCCGTGTAT
>VBLV01000002.1 GCA_005879045.1 Methanobacteriota archaeon
ATCTTCAATGCGTTGGAAAACCCCTCGTTTTCCTTTCCGAGCAAGGCCGTGGACGGGACGTGGCAATCCGTCAGAATCACTTGGGACGTGGGGCTCCCGCGGACTCCGAGCTTGTCTTCCACCCGCCCGATGGACAGCCCGGGATTTCCGCGCTCGACAATGAATGCGCTGATCCCGCGGTTCCCTTTCGTTGCGTCGGTCACCGCGTGGATCACGAAGGTCCCGGCGACCGGCGCATTCGTGCACAGGTTCTTCGCGCCGTTGAGAACCCATCCGTCCTTCGAGCGCTTCGCGGTCGTCTCCATCGCGGCGGCGTCCGAGCCGCTCTTCGGTTCCGTCAGCGCCCAGGCTCCGAGCTTCCGTCCGCTCGCGAGGTCCGGGACGTACTTTCGACGCTGTTCCTCGTTCCCCGCGAGCCAGATGGTCCCCGTGCAGAGCGAGTTGTGCGCCGCCATGATGAGCGCGTGCGATCCGCACACGCGGGCCACTTCCTCCACGGTGATCGCCAAGGCGACCGAGTCGAGGCCCGCGCCGTCGTATGCTTCGGGAATCGTCATTCCCATGAAACCGAGGCCGGCCATCTTCGCGATCGTCGCCTTCGGGAACTCTCCCGTCTTGTCGACGTGAGCGGCGACGGGGCGGATCTCCTTCTCCGCGAAGTCCCGGGCGGTGCGCCGGATCAACTCGTGTTCCGGCGAGAGGTCGAAGTCCATCTCATGCCTCCGGGGCGAAAAGCGCGAACGCCCTCTTAGGGCTTCGCTTCGCCTTTGTGCACGGGCCGACGGCGGCGGTCCCCGAGGTCGCCGATGACCTCGCGGCTCTCCTTCAACAGGTCCAACGCCGCGTCCCGCTCCCGCGTGACGTAGTCGATGATCTCCGGGAAGAGACCCTCGCGGTACATCTTCGGCACGCGGGCTCCGCTTTCCTTGTCCGCGAACGAGTGGAGGCTCGATCCGGTGAAGGTGCCGCGATTCAGCATGACGAGGACCGGCGCGAGGTCCAGGTACGGTTTCGTGAACCAGAAGTACTTCAGCTTCGCCATGTCCCAGTCGATCAGTTTCCACTTTGTCGCACGTTCGATAAGGAACGTCAGATCGAACCGGAGGCGATTCCCGAGCGGTACGAAATCCCACGTCGGTTCCAAGACGCCCTTGGCGAGGACCATCTGGATCACCTGCTTCTCCCCCCATTCCCACTCCGCGATCACCTGGAACAAACCGGTCGGCGTCAGATCGTCCGCGAGGGCTTGATACTGGACCGTCACGATCCGGTCCTGCTGTGGATCGTCTCCTGTCGTCTCGACGTCGAAGTAGTACAGCGGCAGTCGGAACCCGTTCCCGAATCCGATGAACAACGCGGCGAATCTTAAGGCCTTCCGCCTGCGACAGTCTTTTGAGCGGTCGCGGACTTTCCCGCGTTCGGGAGCCGCGGCCGGAAGGGAGGACATGCGAGTCGGCATCATCGGAATCGGGATGACCGCGTTCCGGCCCTCGACGCCCGAGTACAACTGGAAAGAATTGATGTTCGAGGCGGCGTCGCGCGCCTACGCGGACGCCGCGATCGACCCGCGCGAGGACGTCGACTCCTTCATCACCTGCGCCGAAGACTACTACGAAGGCTTCGGGATCTTCGACGAGTTCGTCCCGGACCAGCTCGGGGCCGCGCTGCGCCCGACCTGCACGGTCAGCGGCGACGGATTGCAAGGCCTCGCGAATGCGTACATGCAGATTCAAACGGGACTCATCAACGTCGCCGTCGTCGAGGCCCACAGCAAGGCATCCGACGTCCTGACGCTCGACGGGGTCATCGAGCACGCCTTCGATCCAATCTGGAACAAGCCGCTCGGCGCCCATCCGTTCGTCGTGGCGGGCCTCGAGGCGGACGCCTACCTCCGCGGCACGCGGACTTCGCCGAAGGCACTCGGGGCGGTCGTTGCGAAGAACCGGGGAAACGGCCTCAGAAATCCTCTGGCCGCGTACGGCGCGGCGGTCGACGCCGACCAAGCCATGCGGTCCGAGGAACGGTTTGCCCCGCTCCGCGCCCTCGACATCTCGAATCCCGCGGACGGTTGCGTCGTCCTCGTCCTGGCGTCGGATCGCGCCGCGAAGAAACTCCATTCGAACCCGGTCTGGGTCCGCGGCATTGGGTGGGCCAGCGACTCCCCGAGCCTCGAGACGCGGGATTGGACCGGGGCGACTTACGCCCGGATCGCGGCCGACATGGCGTACCGCTTGGCGAAGGTCCGCCGACCGGCCACCGACATCGACTTTGCGGAGGTGGACGACCGCTTCTCGTACAAGGAGCTTCAACATCTCGAATCCCTCGGGCTCGCGAAAAAAGGCGAGGCGGGGACGAAGGTTCTCCGAGGTGACTACGATGCGGATGGCCGCTTCCCGGTGAATGTCTCGGGCGGATCCCTCGGGTGCGGAAACGTGTTCGAGGCGACCGGACTCCACCGGGCCGCGGAGGTCGCCCTCCAGCTTCGCGGCCACGCGGGCGTCCGGCAACTCGACGGCGTCCGGGTGGGCGTCGCGCAATCGTGGCGGTTCGTCCCGAGCACGACGGGCGCCGTGGCCGTCCTGGGGGCGGGCCCGTGACGAAAGTCGGCGTCATTGGGGCCGGCATGACGCTCTTCCGGCGGCGCCTCCAGGAGACCGGCAAGGAGATGTGCTTCGAGGCGACGAAGATGGCCCTCGATTCGGCCGGGCTCACCCGCGCCGATGTGAACATGGTCGTCTGCGGGACCGCGCCGGATGCCTTCGACGGCGTCGCGATGAAAGGCGAGTACCTGCTCGATGGATCCGGGGGCTATCGCAAGCCGTACACGCGCGTCTTCACCGGCGGAGGTACCGGCGTCTTCAGCACGATCGCGGGCTGGTGGCACGTCGCTTCCGGTCTCGCGGACGTCGTACTCGTCGTGAACGAGGAGAAGATGTCCTCGTGCCAGCCGCATCCGCAGAGCGTGTTCGCGAACATCTGGGATCCGATCCTCGACCGCCCGCTCAAGCCGAACCTCGTCTGGATCTTCGCGATGGAGATGAACCGCTACATGACCGTGTACGGCGTCAAGAAGGAGGACATCGCCCGGGTCGCGGTCAAGAACAAACGGAACGCCGTCGGCCATCCGTGCGCCCAGCTCGCGGACCCGAACATCACCGTGGACGACGTCTTGAAGAGCGAGGTGATGGCGTGGCCCGTCCAGCGGCTCGACATCAGTCCGCCGAGCGACGGCGCCTCGGCGGTCATCCTGGCCTCGGAGGACTTCATCCGGAAGCGGCGCATCAAAGACCGAGCGTGGATTTCCGGCGTCGGCTGGTGCATCGACTCGACGATGTGGACGGATCGGGACCTCGTCTTTCCGGAATACGTCGCCCGCGCTGCAAAGCACGCGTACAAGATGGCGAAGATCGACGAGCCCCGGCGGCAGATCGACTTCGCCGAACCGTACGATCCGTTCGACTACAAAGAACTCCATCATCTGGAGGGTCTGCTCCTCGCCGACAAGGGCGAAGCGCCCGTCTTGACGCGGGAGGGCGTCACGGAACGGGACGGGAAGCTGCCGGTATGTCCGTCCGGCGGCCTGCTCGGGGTCGGGAATCCCATCGCGGCGACGATGGGAATGAAGATCGGCGAACTCTTCTGGCAGCTCACGGGCCAGGCGGGCAAGCGACAGATTCCGCATGAGGTGCACACCGGCGTGTCCCAGGCGTGGGGCGACCTCATGCAGTATGGCTCCGTGGTGGTGATGAAAGGATGACGGCGCGGATCTCGCGATGGCCCGGGATCGAGCTCCGCGCTGCCGACCTTCTTGAGGGCAAGGTCACGCAGACTCGATTCCGGCCGGACGCGAAGTACGCCTGGTCCGCGGGCGAAGCGATGTCGCGGTTCCTCCAGGAGCTGCAGAACGGCCGCTTCATCGCGCGGACGTGCCACAAGTGCGAGCGCATCCTCTTTCCCCCACGGATGTTCTGCGAAGAGTGCTTCCGGCCCACCGACGAATGGACCTTCATTCAAGATACCGGAACGATCGAGACGTTCTCCGTCTCGTACCTCGACACGGATGCCAAGCGGATTGTGGAGCCGATCCTCGTCGGGGTCGTGAGCCTCGATGGCGCCTCGTCGAAGATGGGGATGATGCACTACTTCGGCGAGATGACGAAGGACGAAATCCGAATCGGGATGCGCGTGAAGGCCGAGTGGAAGCCGCCCGCGGATCGCCGTGGAAGCGTCCTCGACATCCGCTATTTCCGACCCGTGCGGGAGGGGGAGCGATGACGTTCCTCGAGCGGACGACCGACGCACGGAAGTTCCGGCATTGGGAGGGGGACGTCGAGGCAGACTACATCTACACGTCGGGCGTTGCGGGGGAGCGGTTCTTCGTCGCGCTGCGCGACGAGGGCCGCATGCTGGCCTCTCGGTGTGCGGCGTGTAAGCTCGACTATCTTCCGCCGCGCATGTTCTGCGAGGATTGTTTCGCGGAGCTCACGGAATACGTGGACGTGCCGAGGGCCGGGCAGGTCGCAGCGGTCACGGTGGCCCACGTCGACCGGACCGGCGCCAAGCTGTCGCAGCCGCAAGTCTGGGCGTTCGTGACCTTCGAAGGGATCCGCGGTGGCCTTTTCCATCGCCTCCTCGTCGCGCCGAAGCAGGCTCGCGCCGGGTTGTCCGTGCGGGTGCGGCTCAAGCCGCGGAACGGGCGGACGGGGACGATCGCCGACATCGAAGGATTCGAGCCGGTGCGTTCCCGAATCTGAAAATCGGGCCGACGGCTTGATAACCCCCCGGCAGGGTATCGCGGCCTACCATGCTGCGAAGGCCCACGATGGACCCAGAGTCCAAGACCTTCAAGTTCAAAATCTGCCTAGTGGGCGAGGAAGGCGTCGGCAAGACGAGCCTCATCCACCGGTTCGTGTCCGGGGCGTTCGACGAGTCGTATATCCGGACGCTCGGCGCGGTCGTCTCGAAGAAGACGGTCGCCTTGGGGTCGATGCAAGGTCGGCCGGTCCAGGTCGACATGATGATCTTGGACATCATGGGCAAGAGGACGTTCCTGCAACTCTTCAAGGAAGCGTACTTCCACGGCGCGAAGGGCGTCCTGGCGGTGTTCGACGTGACCCGCGCTCAGTCTCTTCGCGACTTGACGAAATGGATTGACGGGGTCCGGGATTCCGTCGGTCCCTGCCCGGTGTACGCCCTCGGGAACAAGACGGATCTCGCGCACCGCCGCGAGGTCAACTCGGAGGACGCATCGACCGTCTTGGCCTCGTACGAGTGCCCGGTCCTCTACACGTCGGCGAAGACCGGAGAGAACGTGGAGCAGGCCTTCCAGGGTCTCGCGAAAACGATCGTCGAGTCGATGGCGCCCGAGTGAACCGACGCAATCATCTTATAGGCACGGCCCTTTGAAACCACGCGAGGCGCTCATGCGGGACGAGGACGAACGCAAGGTCCTCGAGGAGGAATTGAAGCGGTGGGAGGAGACCACCCTTCGGGAGGCGCTCGCGTCCCACCCCGAACGTCGCAAGGAATTTGTGACGACGTCGAGCCGACCCGTGAAGGGGCTCTACACACCCCTCGATCTTGACCGCAAAACCGGTGGCGAGCGCCTCGGGGAGCCCGGCGAGTTTCCCTTCACTCGCGGCATTCATCCGACGATGTACCGCGGCCGGCTGTGGACGATGCGCATGTTCGCCGGCTACGGCAGCGCCGAGGACACGAACCGGCGGTTCAAGTACCTGATCTCGCACGGCGAGACGGGTCTCAGCGTCGCCTTCGACATGCCGACCCTGTACGGCTACGACACCGACGAGCCCGAGGCGAAAGGCGAGTTCGGGACCTGCGGCGTGGCGGTCTCCTCGCCCGACGACATGAAGATCCTGTTCCGCGGAATCGATGTGGGCGGCGTGAGCACGTCGATGACGATCAACAGCCCGGCCTCCGTGATCTGGGCGATGTATCTCGCGATGGCCGAGGATCGCGGCGTCCCTTGGACGAAACTCCGCGGGACGATCCAGAACGACATCCTGAAAGAGTATCAGGCCCAGAAAGAATGGATCTATCCGCCCGAGCCGTCGATGCGGCTCGTCGTGGACACATTCGAGTTCGGGTCGAAGCAGGTGCCCGGGTGGAACACGATCTCGATTAGCGGGTACCACATCCGCGAGGCGGGAGCGACGGCGGCGCAGGAGCTCGGCTTCACCCTGGCGAACGGCATGGAGTACGTCCGCTGGGGGATCGACCGCGGCCTGAAGGTCGACGAGTTCGCGCCCCGTCTCTCCTTCTTCTTCAACGCGCACAACGATCTCTTCGAGGAGTTGGCCAAGTACCGCGCGGCCCGCCGGATCTGGGCGCGCGAGATGCGAGACACCTTCGGAGCGAAGAAGCCGCGGTCGTGGCTGTTGCGCTTCCACACGCAGACCGCGGGCGTGAGTCTGACCGCCCAGCAACCGGAGATCAACATCGTCCGGACGACGATCCAAGCGCTCGCGGCGGTCCTGGGTGGAACGCAGTCTCTCCACACGAACGCGTACGACGAAGCCTATCAAGTGCCGAACGAGAAAGCCGCGCGGATCGCCTTGAGGACTCAGCAGATCCTCGCCCACGAGAGTGGCGTCGCGAACACGGCGGACCCGTTCGGCGGCTCGTACTTCCTCGAAGCCCTCACGAACGAACTCGAGGAAGACGCGTATCGATACTTCGACCGCATCGGAGACCTGGGCGGCGTGATTCCGGCGATCCGGAAAGGGTTCTTCCAGCAGGAGATTGCGAACTCCGCGTATCGGTATCAGCGCGAGGTCGAGGACAGGGAGCGCACGATCGTGGGGGTGAACGACTTTATCGTCGACGAGCAGACGGAAGTGGAGCCGCTCCGGGTGACGGAGGCCTCGTTCAAGGCTCAGGTGGACCGCCTCCGGAAGCTTCGCCGCAGCAGGGACGCGAAGAAGCATGCCCGGGCACTCGATCGCCTACGCAAGGCGTGCGAGGCCGACGACAACACGATGCCCTTCATCCTCGACGCGGTGCGGGCGAAGGCGACGCTTGGAGAGATCTGCGACGTGATGCGCGAAGTCTTCGGCGTGTGGGAGGAGCCCCTCCTCTACTGAGGTGGTCCGATCGGGAAGAAGATCCGCGTCCTGATTGCGAAGCCTGGCCTCGACGGACACGACCGGGGGGCGAAGGTCGTCGCTCGGGCCCTGCGGGACGCGGGCATGGAGGTCATCTACACCGGCCTGCGCCAGACGCCGGAGGACATCGTCGAGGCCGCCATCCAGGAGGACGTCGACGCGATCGGCCTGTCCTCGCTCAGCGGCGCTCACATGACGCTGTTCCCCGAAGTCGTCCGCCTCCTGAAGAAGCGAAAATCGGGAGACATCGTCGTGGTCGGGGGCGGGATCATCCCGGAGGACGACGTGCCGAAGCTGAAACGGGCCGGGGTCAAGGCGGTCTTCGGACCCGGCACGCCGTTGAGCGTCATCGTCTCGTTCTTTGAGAAGGCGGACAAAGGTGCGTGAGGTGCATGCCCGCGA
>VBLV01000290.1:0-1447 GCA_005879045.1 Methanobacteriota archaeon
TTCGCAAGGCTCAGCCAGAACCGGTTCTTCTCGAGGCGGATCAACACTGGATCGTTGATGATCCCCCCGTTTTCGTCCGTGATGACCACGTACTTTCCTTGGCCGACGTTGCACTTGGTCAGGTCCCTCGGCGTGATGAGCTCCGCGAACTTCGCGCCGTCCTTCCCACTGATCTCGACCTGCCGTTCCACGCTCACGTCCCACAAAGTCACGTGATTGATGAGGTGCCAGTACTCCTCGAACGGATCCGTGTAGAGCCCGGGGAGGTACATGTGATTGTAGATGTCGTACGCCTTCGCGCCCGCGCGCTGCGTGGCCTCGAAGAACGGAGACTTTCGATACCAGGGTCCGAAGAACAGGGTGCTCTGGCCCTCATTGTGTGGGATGTCATTCCCTCCGGAGAATTGGGCGGGCAATGCGCATCGTTTATTTGAGGAATTCCTTTCCGAGCAATCGCATCTCGTGCTGCAACGTTTCGCGGAGTCCATCCTCCAGGGGCCTCGGGTCGAATCCGAGCTCGCGGCGCGCCTTTGCGTTGTTCCCGAGATAGGTCACTCCCGCCACATCTCGAAGCCGCTCGGACCGGGACAGCGCGGCAATCGCGCGGAGGAACCCAGGCGACGCGTGGAACCGGGGCGCTGGGATCCCGGTGATCCGGGCGGCCAAGTCGAACGCCTCGATCAGCGTGTGCGGCGGACCCGCGATGATGTAGGTCTCGCCGACCCTGCCTCTCTCCATCGCGAGGACGTGAGCCCGCGCCGTGTCCTCGACATGGGCCCAGCAATACGCGGTCCGTTTCGGGATCGCTCGAAGCTTGCCCTGCAGGTACCGCACGAACGTGGGTCGGATTTCGCTTGTGTCGCCCGGACCATAGTTGACGCCCGGCTGGACGACGACAAGCGGGAGCCCCGCACGAATCATGGGTTCCGCGATCTCGTAATGGGCAATCCACTTCGTCCGGTCATACTCCGTCAGCCACGGGCCGCGGTAGCCATACGTCTCGTCGACGAGTTGACCGTGTGTATCCGAGAACACCGCGAGAGTGCTCGTGTACACTCCCTTCGGCACCCGGAGTTCCTTCATCGCACTCAGCACGTTCCGCGTGCCCGCGACGTTAATCCGCTCTCCCTCCGACGGGTCCTTCGACCCAATCTTGTACCAGCCCGCGATGTGGAACACCCCATCGACGCCCGCCATCGGACCGCGCAAGGAATCCGGATTCGTGATGTCTCCTCGGCGGACATCGACGCCGATCGACTCGAGGTCGCGAGCGCTCTCCGGACTGCGAGCGATCGCCACGACGTCGTGGCCTGCGCCGACCAACTGGCGTGTGACGCGACCCCCGATGAAGCCGGTGGCGCCCGTCACGAAGTACTTCGCCATCAACGCCTCGCGCCGGGAACGAGGCGGCTCGGGCTAGATAACGCTGCCCACCGCGGGATGCGAT
>VBLV01000290.1:1476-2941 GCA_005879045.1 Methanobacteriota archaeon
AGTCCGAACGCGTCAACCTTCATAGGGCACGAGGGTCTCACCACGCGCCGGGGATGTTCCATGGGGGAAACCCTCACCCACAAACTCATTCGTTCCCACCTCGCCGAAGGCGCGACGCATCCGGGCGAAGAAATCGCGATCCGGATGGATCAAGCGCTCCTCCAGGACGCGACCGGCACACTCGCGTGGCTCGAGTTCGAACAGATGGGCCAGGACCGCGTGGCGATTCGACAGGCCACGCAGTACGTGGACCACAACATCCTCCAGACAGGATACGAGAATGCGGACGACCACCGGTTCCTTCGGAGCGTATGCCAGCGGTACGGCGCCCTGTTCTCGGGACCCGGCAACGGGATCAGCCACTGGGCGCACATGGAACGGTTCGACATGCCGGGAGAGACGATGCTCGGCTGCGACTCTCACACGCCCCACGCGGGCGCCTGCGGCATGCTCGCCATCGGGGCGGGCGGCTTCGAGGTCGCGAGCGCGATGGCGGGCGAACCGTATCGGCTCACGATGCCCGAGGTCGTGAACGTCAAGCTCACGGGGGCATTCAAACCATGGGTAAGCGCGAAAGACGTGATTCTGGAACTCCTACACCGCTTCGACGTGAAATGGGCGAAGAACAAAGTCCTGGAGTACACGGGTCCCGCGCTGAAAGAGCTGACCGTTCCCTCCCGGGGGACGATCGCGAACATGGGCACGGAGCTGGGCGCGACCGCCTCCGTGTTCCCGGCGGATGGGATGACGAAGCAGTTCCTGACCGCCCAGGCGCGCGGAAAGGACTTCAAACCGCTCGCTGCCGACAGCGCCGCGAAGTACGATGACACGGTCGACATCGACCTGGGGACGATCGAGCCGCTCATCGCGTGTCCGTCGAGTCCGGACAACGTGAAGGCCGTGAGCGAAGTCGCAGGGACCGAAGTCGCCCAGGTCGCCGTGGGAAGCAGCGTGAACTCGTCGTTCCGAGATCTGAGCCTCGTCGCGCACGCCCTCGACGGGAAGCATGTCGCCCTTGGGATTTCGATGGCCGTCTCGCCGGGTTCCCGGCAGACGCTCCTCTTGATGCTGATGAGCGGCCTCATGACGAAACTCATCAAGGCGGGCGTCCGGGAACTCGAAGTGGCCTGAGGCCCGTGCATCGGCATGGGGTTCGCGCCCCCGACGAGAGGCCCGTCAGTCCGGACGTTCAACCGCAACTTCGAGGGACGGAGCGGGACCGCGGACGACCTCGTCTATCTGTGTAGCCCCGAGACCGCCGCAGCCACCGCGGTGCGCGGCGTGATCACCGATCCGAGGGAGCTGGGCAAGTTCCCGAGTGTCAAAGAGCCTGTGAAATATCCGGTCGACACGTCGGGCTTCGAGTGGCCTCCAAAGGACCGCGCTTCCGTCCAGATCATCCGCGGGCCGAACATCGCGCCACTCCCGGTCGCGGCACGGCCGAAAGACTCGATCGAAGGCGAGG
>VBLV01000291.1:0-1237 GCA_005879045.1 Methanobacteriota archaeon
TTGACGAGGAAACGAAGAAAAGGATGGAGAGTCTCGAGCGGATCAACTGGAGTCGAGTTCTCCGGGAGAAAATTGCCGAGGTCCTCGAACGGGAAACACGACGCAATCGAATGGAGGCCCTGAGGAGCATGGATCGCCTGCGCAGGAAGTCGCCCCGAGGATGGGACAGCACGCGGTTCATTCGTCAGACGAGGGAGACGCGATATGGGCCTCGCCGTGATGGACGCTAGCGTTGCCGTGAAGTGGTTCCTCGATGAGGAATACGGTGATGAAGCCCTCCGACTGCAGTCCGACTTCTTCGAAGGAGTTCTGTCCCTTCGCGTCCCTTCGATCCTTCCATACGAGGTCCTGAACGCCCTGCAACATTCGCGGCGATTCCGGGGGCGAGATCTCCTGGAGGCGGCTCGCGATATCGATCGGAGCGGATTCTCCATTATCCCTCTCTTCGGCGAGTACATGGAGCGGGCGGTCGAAATCGCGGTTCGCCTGCGATGCACGATCTATGATGCGAGTTATCTTGCCCTTGCAGCTATCGAGGATTGCGTCCTCTTCACCGCCGACGATGGTCTTGTGGCGCTTGCGCCGCGGGATACCAAAGTGGTCCATGTCCGGGAGTATCGGCGACACGGCCTCGGAGAGCCAAGTATCGATGAAGGTCGACCGGACTAAATGGAGACGCTCAGATATCGTCCGGCGGGAGCTCTTCCGGTGTCAGCTCCTCCGGTGCCGGCTCAGGCGCTTCCGGCGGGGGAGGGGCTGGCTCTCCGGGGGACGGTGCAGGCGCGGGAGCTTCCGGCGCGGCAGGGGGTGCTTCCGCAGGCGGCGGGATCTCGCCCATCGCCCAGACCTCGGACTTGCGGACCTCGACCCGCGACACCGGATGGATCGGCTTGCATCCCTGGGCGATCGTCTTCGCGAGGTCGCCGCTGATCACGCCTTTCACGAACTCGCCGATCGACTGCTTCGCGGCGACGTCGGCCACGAGCTTCGCCATAATCGTTCGGATGACGCGTTGCTTCGACGTCTGGATGCGGCGGTCCGTGATCGCCATCGGCTTCACGCGGACGTTCCAGTGGTCTTTCGTCACAACGTCGACCGTCAGATCGGTCCGGGTCCTCTTCCTGCGCGTGAGCCGACGGATGTAGTCCGACGTCATGTCGTGCCCGACGAACTGCGTGAGCGCGTCCTGGCCTTGCACCGCGTTCACGCGGAACAGGAGCTTGATGTGCATCTTGCT
>VBLV01000291.1:1271-2263 GCA_005879045.1 Methanobacteriota archaeon
AGTTTGTCGGGGGTGTCCGTCGGCGTCTCGCCCAATAGTTGCTTGTTGAACATTTCCGGCGCGAGCAGGTTGTACCACACCTTCGCCTTCCACTTGTCCTTGATTTTGCGAGCGGCGGCGCGGGACTTCTTCTCGGCCATTCGAGCGCTCGAAGAAGAGGTTGATATTTAAGGGTTCGCGACGCCGTCTTGCGAGAGACGATCCATCAGGAGAAACGATAAGGCCGCGCGTTTCCCTCCCGCCGCGGTGCCAATCCTTCCCCCGAAGCCTCGGATCGAGTCCTTGTCCGACCTGATCTTCGGCCTCGCGCTCTCGATCGGCGCGCTTGCCCTGATCGCTCAACCGGTCTTGACCGCCGGCGACTTGCTCCGTGACCTCGTGGATTTCGCCTTTGGGTTCATCGTCCTGATCGTGGTCTGGGTGCGATACACGGGCTGCATGACCTATCTGACCATCGAGACGCACGGGGTCTTCCTCGTCGCCGGAGTCTTTCTCATCTCGCTCCTGCCGTACCTGGAATCGGTGCGGACGCTCGTCTGGTATGTCCCGCTCGCGATCTTAGGCGTGTGGCGGTCGCTCGCGGTGGCGCGGGAGAGACGGCACGCGGACATGCGGGGTCACGGCCCGGGCGGGGTGCCAAGGGATCGATGAATCGTCGAGCAACTCACGCCGCTGGAACGAGCAGCAGGATGAAGATGCGATCACCTGGGGGTCCCGCGCTGTACACGATTCGATTCGCCGTAAGGAAGTTCGACAGGATCACCGACGAGATCACGAGGTTCGGCGCGGGATGCAGTTGCGCTCCGACGGTGGTCCATCGTTCCAGGACGAGGGCGTACTGAAAACTTCCAAAGCTCGCGTTGTCCCGCAGTTTGACCGGGAGGGAGGAGTCCGTGGCGTAGCCAAACCACATGGCGCCGACATCGGCGAGCCGTTGATCCGTCGTGACGTTCCGCGCGCCGAACGAGGCGAGCAGGGCCAGGGCCCGGAAC
>VBLV01000291.1:2302-3829 GCA_005879045.1 Methanobacteriota archaeon
AGAAGCGCCGCGAGGAATCCCGCGACGAGGACGGCCTTCGCCGGCCGCCACGGCCCGAGCCATCTCCAAGCCGCGACGAACGCCACGCCGATCAAGATGGCAAACGCGTAGTCGAGGAAATCCACGGACCGGTACAGGATCAAGAGGCTCTCCGGGTCCAATCCGCGCAACAAGCCGAACAAGATGAGGGCGACCGGGGCAACGAGCATCGCGACGACGAGATCGTTGATTCGGTTCGTCGTGCGGCGCGCGAGCTGATAGCCGCCGACGGCAAACGCCGCGAGGACGCCCATCGCGGGAAGCATCTGGAGGAGCCCGAACTGGGTCCCGACCGCTCCCGCGAAAAGGCCATTGCGGGCGTTCCCCAGCACCACGAGGATGCCGATCGCGGGCACGAGGATCCCGCGGGCCACGGGGGACACGAATCTCCGACCTATCCGAGGCCTCGCGGGCCGGCCCATCGGTACGATGAGCGCGGTCAACAGGACTACAATTCCCAGGAAGAGGACGAGCGCGTCCGCCGCCAAGAGGTCGGAAAGGAAAGGCAAGTCGACCGCGGAGTAGTATGCCCATGCCGGGATCGCGAGCGCGGGACCGGTGGCTACGTCGAGGGCAAAGGACCGGACGGCGAAGCGCCCGCGAGCGATCGCGCGGCGCTGTGCCAGGACGACGAGCGCCGAGGTCATGCCGAGGGTCAGGAGCGTCGTCAACGGGTGAAGGAAAGCGAGGAAAAGCAGAAGCACGACCGAGAGGGCGCGCTTCCTCGGGTCGCGGCGTTCGAGGAACAGAAGGACCGCGAGGGGGAAGACTAACAAACCAATCGACTCTTTCGAGACCGAACTCGTGAGGAGGAGGAAGCTGCCGAAGAAGACGATGAACAGGCCCGCGACGAAGCCTCCCAGTCGGCGGCCCGTTGCCTTCACGCCGAACAGGTACGCGGGAATGACAGAGAGCGACGCGAGCAGCGGCATGATGAGTTGGACGTGGGCGAGAGGAGAGAGGCCACCGACCGAGATGACTGCCGACCAGAGGAGGGAGAATCCAGGCAGTTTCTGGTTGTAGCTGTTCAGGTCCGCCGGGTCGATCCGCCAACCGCCTCTCGCGGCGATGTCGCTCGAAATGCGTCCCAGCGCAAACCCGTCGATGCCGAACGGGAGCGGGCTGAAGGTGAGCGGCACGAGCCGCGTGGCGATCGCGAGGCAGACGAGGGTAGCGAGGATGGCCCCATCGGTCCTCAGCCGCGCAGGATCACCTCCAACGATTGCGGCGATTCGACGGCCGGGGTTTCTCGAATCGTCTCCATGGGTCGCGTGGCCATGACGCCCCGGAGGAGCGCCAACCCGGAGAGCATCGAGGTCGCGACGACCGCAAGGACGACGAGCGCGAACGTCGAGAGGTCGAACGCGACCAGGACCTCATGGCCGAAGATGACGAGGCTCGCCTTTGGCTGCAACCAGTTCTCCGCGAGGAAGCCGAGTCCCGCCCCCAGGACCGCGGCGCCCAATGCGAGCGGGGACGATTCCAAGA
>VBLV01000003.1 GCA_005879045.1 Methanobacteriota archaeon
CGGGCTCGCGATTGGAGAGAAGAATCACTGGAAGAAAGGATACGGCACGGAGGCGGTCCAATTGCTATTGCAGGAAGCCTTCGAACAGCTCAACCTGCATCGGCTCACCTGGTGGACCTTTGCAGAAAACGAGGCGAGTCTCGCCCTCGCGAAAAAGACGGGCTTCCGTGAGGAGGGCCGTACCCGGGACTCCGTCTTCTTCGACAACGAGTACCACGATAGCGTGATCCTGGGCCTCCTCAAGGAGGAGTACGAAGCCCGGAAGCACGCCTCCCCGCCGCCGCAGTCCATGTTCTCCGCCAGCGGACGAAAGGGCGAAGGTCACGACCGCCGTCACAATTGAGGCGACGCTCCAGCTCCCGAAGGTGAGGGCAACATCAGGAGGATCGGCTACTGAACCCTGAGAACGAGCGGATCACCACGGCTCTCGCGGGAGGGCCACGCCGCACGCCGACAATCGCGTCTTCGCCGCCCGTGAGGTCCAGGTCGCCGACCGCCTGAGTGCGGACATGGCCGTGATCGCGGAGTGTTCGAAGGGCGAGATGAAGGTGGACGAGATGGCCCGGAAGGTCGAGAGGTATCCGGTTGAAGATCCTGAGGCTGGCCGCGGACCTCGTAATGGTAATCGCTCCCGCGCGACTTTCGACAGGGTATTAGGGTTCCCGGACGACGTCGCAGGACTTCAGTACTCACGCCACGTATGCTGGCACTTCACGCATCGATAGATGCGCGTCGTCGGCTCGTCCGCGGCGCGCGTCTGGCGCATGACCCAGAAGGCTTCGTAGTGCCCGCACTTCGGACATTCGACACGCGTCCTCGGCAAGGTCTCCGTGATCTCATCGAGGACGAGCGTGTCCGCGGGCTTCTCTTTCCCCGGACGTGCGACCCGCGTGACGGTCGCGTCTTTCCCGGAAAGAGAACGCTCGTAGCCGCACGAATTGCAATGCACCTTCCCCTTCGCCGGATAGAGAAGCGAACCGCACTTCGGACAGAACATGGGGGACGGACACGCCAAAGACGCGTGCGATAAAAAGGTTGCGCGCTCAGAGCTTCGAGTGATCGTAATTCTTCAGTGCGCGCTCGACAAATCGCTGGATCGCGCGCTCCTCGGCCTGCGAACGGGTGCGCGCCGGACGCGCGGGCGGCTCTCGCGACTCGGTCTCTTCTTCGTCGTCGTCCGCCTCCTGGTGGTGAGCGGGATGGCGGTGCTCCCGGCGCTCTTCCGTGTGTCCATGAGAGACCCGATGGGTGCGAGTGGCGACGATCTCCTCGCCCTCGTCGTCGTCCGCTTCTTCTTCGTCTCGGCGCCGCGGTCGGACCAGGCTGTAGCCGCCTGACTCACCGAGTTCCGCCGGAATCTTGCGGAGGAATTCGAGGTAGTCCGCGTGGCCTCGACGATGTCGGGTCCGTCCCGGTGCGCCGACGGCCGCGGGATGCCCGTGGGCCCGGGTGCGAACGGGTCGGCGGGATCGGTGGACCTCTTCGTCCTCTTCGTATGCCTCTTCTTCGTCGTCGACGTAGGGTCGCGCGCCGAGGATCGGCTGCACGAGGTTGACGCCCAGCGAGGCGCCGGATCCGGAGCGCGAGAGGAGCTCGCGGCGGGTCTGCTCCGCGATCAAGCCGCCGATGTACGCGAAGATGACCACCGTGAGGTATCCGTTCGTCCCCATGCCGAAGGTCGAGGTCAGGGCCTCGACGAAGCCCCGCATGTACGCGACCATGAAATCCTTGTAGGGCGCGAGGAACGGCAGGATGCTCGAGGCCCCGTCGCTCACCACCATCGGCAGCGAGGCGACGAAGTCAATCTGGTGCGCCGCGAAGTTGTGCGCGTACGCGACGTTCGCGATGTAAATGGCGGCGATGGGCATGAGCGCCGCGATGACCGCCTTGATCGGCGAGCCGGCCCGGCGACCTCCGACGTAGCCGGCAATCATGGGCCCGGCCGGTGGAAACCACCACAGCAGGAACGAGAGGATCAGGATCACGCGGGACGAGGACCAGAACGAAAACGGTGGCCCATCCCGATGGAAGCGTCCGGCCTCACCGTCGACCTCGATCCGATAGACGCCCGGCGTATGCGATCGGGTCCGTGGCTTCGTCTTTCGCCGCCTGCGGGGCGGCTCGTCCTCCTCGATGTCCCTGGCGCGACGGGGCCAGAGAAGCCACCGGAGTAGTCCCATTCCCATCCCAGCAAGGTCAAGTCGGACCTTTGTCTGACGGGTTGAGACCGGCCCCGAGCGTATTAATAGATTTGGTCGCGGCGGCGACTTGACAAAGGAACCGCATCGGGCGCAACGTCCCTCGACGCACGAGGACGATTCATGTCCTGGGTCGATATCGATTGGGATCGTCGAAGAAGTCGATCACTCGAAAGCCCGCCTTGAACGATGCGGAATGGGGGACGCCCGCCGGAACGAAGTACTCGTCACCGCGGCGCAATGTTCGCGTGACCTTGTCGATCGTCAACTGCATCTCCCCATCGACGACGATTCCCCACTGGGCCGCGTGGCTGTGTTCGGGCACCCTCGAATCCTCTCGCGCTTGGAACAACGTCGCCGACGCTGTCGATCCCTGGAGTAACCACAAGGTTACCCCACGAAGGGGCGTGTCCGCTTCCGGCAACTTCCGAATGAACTCCGGGAATCCCGCCATGGTTGGGGAATTCACTTCCACGGTTTGAAGGTCCCGGCGGCAAAGGATAAGACCGGCCTCGTCGTTACGACGGATGGATGGTCCTCTTCGCGAAAGACATCGTGGAAACGGAATTCCTCACGATGCCGCCGCAACGTTCGGTGCTCGAGGCCGCGAAGGCAATGGCGACGCGTCGTCACGGGTTTGTGATCGTCATGTCGCCCGAAGGGACGCCCATCGGCATCGTGACGGAGTGGGACATCCTCGCGAAGGTCGTCGCCCCGGGACGGGACCCGGCTGAGGTCCGACTACAAGACATCATGAGCGCGAACTTGGTGTCCGTCGACGCGAACGAGGGCATCGATCGAGTTGCGAAGCTCATGGCGCAGGACGGGACTCGAAGAGTGCTGGTCACCAAGGACGGGAAGCTCCTGGGCGTGATTCGCGTGCAGACGATCCTCGCGCGCATGCGGGATTACATCGACTCGATCAGCGCTCAGATCGCGCGGGCTCAGCTGCCAATTTTCTGATCGCCCCGCGGCGTTCGATTCACGAGGAGGGGCCTCGGTCCGAGTGCGATGCCAACCGGGGTGCGGATTTTCCGAAAGTGCGTCTAATCACCGTGGTCGGGGCATCGGACCTTCATGACGCCCTCGCCGACCAGACGCCACTCACAGCCGCAGTCGAACCGTGCGGCGACGATTCGCGTCTTCCTTGCCGGAAACCGGAAGTCCATCGCGTTGCCCAGATCCAACTCGACGGCCGTGACGGTCATTGATCCACCGCCCGCCGCAATGGCGTCGTCGCAGGCGAACGCTGCAATTCGCGGACGTCCCGCGGGTTCAACCGCCTCATGAGGAGGCGCCATGCGATGAGGAGCCCCGTGCGGAGCGGGATCAGTTTCGCTTCCCCAATCCGGCGCGCGTAGTCGACCGGCAGCTCCTTCATGTGCGCTCCGACCTCGCATGCGGATGCGAAGATGTCCGCCTCCAGGTCGAAGCTCTCGGCGGCCAGGCGGAAATGCTGGAGCGCGTCCTCACGGAATGCCCACATCCCGGTGCAGACGTCGCTGATCGGGAACCCGAACAGGAATCGGGCGAAGCCGCTCAGGACCTCGTTGCCCAGACGGTTCAGGGACGTGAAGGCACCGTCCTCGATGCGGCCGCGCAACCGGGAGCCCGCGACGACGTCGCATCCGGATTCCAGGGCGTCGACGAACTCCGGGATCTGTTCCGGCGGATACGTCCCGTCCGCATCGAGCATGACGTAGAGCCTGGGGCCTGGGATGTGCTGACGACTCCGATCGTTCATCAGGTGATCGAGCGCCTGCCGGACGCCGTTCCCCTTCCCTTCGCCACTCTGCACGTAGATGCTCGCGCCGCGGTCCTTTGCGACCTCCGGGGTCGCATCCACCGACTGGCCGTCCACGACCCAAACGTAGACGTCGTAACCGGCACGCTTCAGAGGTTCCATCGGGACTCGTTCGATGACCGACCCCACAGCCATCTCCTCATTGAGGGCCGGGAGCAGGACCACAATACTTCGTGTCCGTACGCCTCCGGGAGCCAGGTGCCCACCCGGCTCGCGTTCGTTGATGAGAGGTCGGGAACCCCCGAAGATCCCGCCTCCGTCCGGACTCGCACGAACGGTCGCTCCCGACCCGGTGATCGGAATGTGTTGGCCGAAGAGCGGCCGACGGAACCGCGGTCGAAACGACGGGGCCTTTGGCCGACGGTCCTTGACGCCCTTGGCAATCCCGAATGCCATCTTCCTTCTCCGCCCCCGGGAGTGGGTCGGCGAGGGTCAATAGGCGTATGTTTTGGACCGGTTTGGACGGGTTAGCATGTGTGGCCGACCATCGGGGAGAGTGCAAAAGAACATCTAAGAACACAAAGAACGATGTGCTAGGACGCATGAGGCAGGGCCGGTTCATGCCAGGAAAGGCGAGTGTGACAAGGTCCGTCCGGATTGAGAAGGACGCGGACGAACGTCTGCGGCACCTTGCCGAACAGGGCGACACGAGCGTGAACACGCTCGTCAACCGCGCGCTTCGGAAGTTCGTCGAGTGGGATGCCTACGGCGAGAAGTTCGGCTTCATCACGTTGCCTTCGGCCATGCTGATCAAACTCATGGACTGCCTCACGGACGAGGAGGCTCGGGAGCTAGGGATTTGGGCGGGGAAGAACCTGGTGAAGGAATACATCACGTTCTGGTTCAAGGAGGTCACTCCAGAAACGCTGCTCGAAGGGTTCCCGAAGTTGTTGGCGAAGTATGGGCGGGCCTTCGCGTACGAGGAGCTCGAGGAAGGGGACCGGCGCACCATTATCCTCAAGCACGGGAGCGGCGCGAAATGGTCGACGTTCTATGAGGAGGCGATCCGCACCGCGTTCCGCGACCACCTCAAGCGAGAGGTCAAGGTCGAGAAGTCGGAGAACCAGGTCGTCGTCCGCCTCCGGCTCTACGAATGACCGTCCATCCTTCCGAACAAAGGATTACATAGCTCGACCTATACGCTCCTTACTAGCTCTCCGGCCGGGAGGAGTGGGTTGCCCCCTAGCAGCAGCGTCACCCGTACGATCCGCATCGAGAGGGATGTCGACGACTTCCTCCGCAAGTTTGGGGAGCGGGAGGGGGTCAGCGTGAATCTCCTGGTCAACAAGGCCATCCGACGGCTGGTGGAGTGGGACATCTACGCGGAGAAGTTCGGTCTCGTCGCGCTCCCGAGCTCCCTCATCGAGCGGATGATGGAGCGCCTCTCGGATGACGAGGCGTCGGAGCTCGGACGATGGGTCGGACAAAATCTCATCCCCGAGTTCATCACATTCTGGTTCAAGGAAGTGAGTCTTCAAGCGATGGTCATCGGCTTCCCCCGCCTCCAGTCCCGGTACGGCCGGGCGTTCGAATATGAAGAACACGTCGACGGCGGCAAGTGGACGATCATCCTCAAACACAGTGCCGGCTCGAAGTGGTCCGTCTACTACGAAGCCTTGTTGAAGATCGCGTTCCGCGACATGCTGCAGACGGATCTCCTGATCGAGAAGACCGACAATCAAGTGGTCGCGCGGTTTTCCATCAAGTGACCTCACGCGATCGTTTGGACCGTTAGACGCCGAGTCACTTGTGGCCGAGACTGGACAGGGCCTTCTTCTCGATCGCTTCCGCGAGCCATCCCATCGTCTGTCGAAGGCCGAAGCAGACGCGGTCGAGCTCGCTGGTCCCGGTGTCCGCCTTCGGGTTCTTGGCCAGCATCATCGCCTTGACGACCGCGGAGTTTTGTTTCCCGAAGAAGTCTTCGAAGGCCCTCCAGTACGCGGCCTGGTACATCTTGTTGTCTTTCAGCCCCATCGGTCCGGCCAGGTGTACCACGAACACTCCCCCGAACGGTGGCCCGTTCACCTCCGTCCCGGGATGTGTGGCATCCTAACCGTGATTCCGCGGTTGCCGATCTCGATCGGAATTGGTCCCATTTGGTGGTTCGTCCCCCTCATCTTCGTGATTTCGACGTAACGGACGCGCGCATCCCCCGCCACCGGCACCAGATGGAAATGGACGACGCCGTCCGCGATGAATTCCTGCATCCCGGGGTTCGGGTTGTCGTCCCCGAGGAGGCCCGGCGCGCTCTCCGTGATCATGAGGGTCGTGCAGCCGGCACCCCCGATGATCTTCCCGAGCAGCATGTGGGTGAACACGCGGATGTCGCCTTGGGTGCCGAACGCCTGGGACATCGCGGTGAAGGAGTCGATGACCAACCGGACGATGCCCGCCTCGTCGATGTTGCGCACGATTTCCTCCCAGATCGCCGGCAGGCCCTCCGCGCTCAGCGTCGGCATCTCGAGGAACCGGAACAGATCTTTCTTCTCCAGCGGCAGCAGGTCGAGGCCGAGCCGGTTCATGTTCCGGAAATACGCCTTGCGCCCCTCCAGCATGGAGACGTACATCCCAGGCTCCCCGCTTTCGCGGGCCCCCTGGTAGAGGAACTGCGAGCCGAAAATCGTCTTCCCGGTCCCCGGTCGGCCCGCCAGGGTGATCAGGCTCCCCGTCGGGAAGCCGCCCTCGAGCAGTTCATCGAGCCCTGGAATCCCCGTCGACACCCGCGCATCCGGGTCCGGCGTCGTCCGGACCACGGGGTCCGACGTGGGCCGGACGAGGACCTTCTCCGCCATCATGCGGCCCCCTTCTTGGACCGAGTCAGAGAGGTCATCACGGTTTCGAAGAAGTCTGCGCGCACCTCGTGACGTCGACCTGGGAACGTCACCGATGGGGGCCGCTCTTTCTCGACGCCCGCGTCCGCGCTCAACGAGATGTCTTCGAGCGGGATCAGCTCGAACTCCGGGTAGCCGTGCCCGAAGGTGAACTGCAGGGCATAGAAGCCGGTCCGGGGCTTCACGCCATAAAGGATCAGCGTACCCCAGCGTTGGCTCAGGACGAGATGGATCTGGGAGATGTTGGCGACCTTCTGCGTCAGCGCCAAGTTGGGTCGCGCCACGATCGACTGGATGTCCTTGTTCACCGCGGCCCGCGACGCGACCGTCGCAAGGAAGTTCATGACCCCTTGTCCGTAGAAATTCTCAACGGTGTCGAGCGCCATCAGCATCCAGATCGTCTTTCCCTCGGCCTTGTAGGCGCTGTACGTCCCGAGCCACTTGTCGAAGTCCTCCGTGGGATTCAGGGAGAACTTGATCGCCACCGGGTCATCGACCTTGTCCGTCGTGAAGACGCGCATGTTCGCGTTGTACACGTCTTCCGGCATGAACTGGGTCGCGAACAGACGGGCGCGGGTGGGATCGTAGTCGCTGTACGGGAACGCCATGACCGCGTTGTTCGTCGCCAAGAAGTTCAACAGAGCGGTGAGAGGCACGTAGATTTGGGCTTCGAACGGGACGTCTCCGCGGATCTCCAGGAGGACGGTCGAGCCCCGTGGCACGCCGCCCCCGAGGAGGGCATCGATGTCGCGGCTCCCGGTGGACATGTGGGTGGCCGTGTTCTCCAACGGCCGGAACATCGAGGTCCGTTCGGGCAACGTGAAGGCGAATGGCTCGAGGTACCGGAGGCGACCTCCGGCGAGCGTGAAGAGATACCGCTCCTGTCGGATCGGCACCCCCCTCAACTTGCGAAATTCGAGTTCGCGGACCCTCCGGTCGTCCGTGACTCGTTGGTGGAGGACCAGGATGGCCTCCGCGAGTTGGTCCAATGTGCTGTTCGTCTCCGGATGTTCGCTGACGAGGACCATCCGCGCGCCGGTGTCCTCGAGGACGGCCATCAAGGACTGTTCGAC
>VBLV01000004.1:0-7328 GCA_005879045.1 Methanobacteriota archaeon
CCCACGAGATCGTGGTCGAGTCCCCTGACCATGACGCTCACCTCGCGCGCACGCCGAGCAGCGGGAGGGCGAGTGCCTGTTCTGCGAAATCCTCCGATGCGAGCTGGCCTCCGGTCGCCGCGTCGTCGCCGAGAACGGAGGGTTCGTCGCGCTCGAGCCGTATGCGGCGCGCTTCCCGTTCGAGACGTGGCTCCTCCCGAAAGTCCACGCGCGTGCGTTCGAGACCCTCTCGGATGCGGACGTGGGGCACTCGCGCGGATTCTGAAAGGCGTCCTCGGTCGAATGGATCGGGTGCTCGACGATCCGTCCTTCAATTACTACATTCACACCGCACCGGTCCGGGAGCCCGAGGGCACGTTCCATTTGCATCTGGAGATCACGCCCCGCCTCACGGAGATTGCGGGCTTCGAACGAGGTACCGGGTTCTACATCAATCCGGTCGTGCCCGAGGATGCGGCGGCCATCTTGAAAGGAGAGATCCGCTGGTCAGCCCGTTCGGAGGCCTCAACGCCGTGACGGATTGCCTCCGTGCGGAGCGTGTCCTACAGGAGCTTGACGACCACCGTCAAGCTTACCGAATGGGTGACCGAGCCGATCGTCGCCGTCACGGTAACCGTGTAAGTACCCGGAGTCGTCAAGAGAGAGGTCGAGATCGTCAACGTCGATGTGGCGGTTCCGTCTGCGGCCAACGTCACAGTGCCTGGGCTCACCGAGCCGGTCGGCCAAATCAGGACGAGGCCGGACGACGAGATCGACGGGCTTAGGCTCGCAGACCCGGACAGGCCGTTGAGGCTTGTCAGAGTAATCGTGGAGGAGCCGGACGAGCCGCACAGGATCGTGAGGGAGGTCGGGGAAGCGCCGATGCTGAAATCACCGGGCGGCGGAGGCGGTGGAGGGGGCGGGATGGTGACCGAAACCTCGTGGGATTGGATCGCCGCAAGGCCACCGGAGTCGGCCGCCTGAACCACGACCGTGTAGCTGCCTGCGGAGCTGAACGTGTGCGTCGCGGTCTTCGTTGTCGACCACGTCGTGTCCCACGTGCCATCACCGTTCCAGTCCCACCGGACCTGAATCGCGCTGGCCTGATCGTGATCGTCGCTCGCCTGTGCAGTGAACGTGAAGACGGTGGTCGTGTCGCCGGACGTCGGAGTCCACGTGAAGTCCACAGAGGGCGGCGCATTCGGAGGCGGAGGAGGTGGCGGGGATGCGGTCACCCGAACCACATGAGACCGCGTCGAGGTGAGGCCACCGGAGTCCATCGCTTGCACGACGACCGTTTTGTTTCCCGCGGAGCTATAGGATTGGCTTGCGGTCTTCGTCGGGGACCAAGCCGTATCCCACGTTCCATCACCCGTCCAGTCCCAGCGAACTTGGATCGAGGTCGGCGAATCGTGGTCGTCCGCGGCCGTCGCGTTGAAGCTGAAGATCGTCGACGTATTGCCGGAGTTCGGGGTCGACGCAAAGTCCACGGTCGGCGGCGCATCCGAGGGCGGCGGAGGCGATGGGGTGCTCACTCGGACGACGTGTGATTGTGTCGACGCGAGGCCACCCGAGTCCATTGCCTCGATGATGACCGTCTTGTTCCCTGCACTGTGGTATTGATGGCTGGCCGTCTTCGTCGTGGACCACTGCGTGTCCCACACCCCGTCCCCCTGCCAATCCCAACGAACCTGGATCGCGCTGGAAAGATCGTGGTCGTCCGAGGCCGTGGCGGTGAAGGAGAAGACCGTCGTGTTGTCGCCCGAGGCCGGCGTCCACGTGAAGTCGACTGTCGGCGGCGCGTTCGGCGGAGGGGGCGGTGGCGGCGAACCGGACGGTTTCCACGCCGTGAACGGATGGAGCTCCCAGTGATCGCCGTCCCAATAGACGAAGCCCTGAACGTCCAGAGAGATGTCCCCGTTGGACTGCTGTTGAGCGATCGTGACGTTGTCGCAGGACGGGACATCGGATCCGCAGTAGTCCGCGGCCAACCAGTCCTGATCGAACTCGATGTGAATCTGGCCGCTCGTCGTTCCGACCTGGAGGATGTTTCCGACGTTCTCACAGAAGGTTTCGTTGTTCGGATAGGGTCCTCCGCCATTCACCCTCTTGAACTGCGTTGAACAATCGTGGCTGTCGAAGGTGTACGTGGAAAGATAGACGCCGTCAATCTGGACGAACGTCGATACGCTTTGCCCAGCGCTGTTCGTGATCGAGCAAGGCGGGGAGAGAGCGCGCTTCGATGGTACCCCGCCATCCGTGGAATTCTTCTGGTATCGGCTCCCACTCAGGTCTTGGGAGGGATACCCCGGTCCAAGGACATCCTGGACGGCGACTGAGTCGGCGCTGCACGCCACGTGTGGATTCCAAGACGCCAGCCCGCTCGTAGCCACAGTCTGGGCGCTCCCATCCATCGGCGAAATGACGACAAGATAGGCAAGGACCGCGAGGACGAGGACCAGTAGCGCGGCAGAAAGCGTCAGCAACGCCGATTCCCGTCCACCAGATTTTCGTCGGCTTGAACCGCCGCCCCTCGCATACACGAAGGCCTCGGACGGTCCGGGTGGGATATCTGGCGGACGTTTACACTATCGTGAATGTGAACACTATCCACTGCACTGGCATGAGGGTGGGGGCCGACGCCATGAGAACGAATCAGAGACTCGTCCGCTCGACGTACGGCACCGCACGGTTTGGCCTTCCCGCTTCGAACTCGACCAAGGTTTTCAGGAGGGCCATCGCCTGTTTCGGGTTCCCCGCGTCGAACGCCCCGATCGCGGCGCGAAGGAACACCATGATGGAGTCGTCAGCCGCTTGCGGGATCGCTGCGGGGTGCGCGGATACCGCGTCCTCAGGATCTCGCATCTGCTCCGCGACTTCGTCCCGGATATCTAACGTTTTCCGCTGAAATATTCTCTGTCGATTATCGGCTTCGATAAGCCGATGCGCAACAACGCTTCGATTGACTCCTCATCGCGGTTCTCGCCCCGGGCTCGCGATATCTTGGTGGAGGTTTTCCCTGTAAGAGCGCGGGCGACCCCATATCGCCCGAAAAGGACGCTTAACCATATCGTTAAATATCCGGCATGCATATCGGTTAACCAGATGGTTAACCAATCGGCGGTCCCCTTGGACCTGGACGCCATCTTCGCGGCGTTGGCCCACCCGATCCGGCGGGCCATCCTCGAGCAGCTCGCCGCAGGCGACGCCACCGTGGGCGAACTCGCCGAGCCGTACGATGTGAGCCTGCCTGCGATCTCAAGGCACTTGAGGGTGCTCGAGGACGCGGGCTTGCTGCATGTCGAACCCGAAGGCCGCGTGCGAAGATGCCAGATCGAGGTCGGTCCGCTCAGCGCGGCGTTCGGGTGGCTCACCCGATACCGCGTCCTGTGGGAGGACCGCTTCGCCCGATTGGACGAACACCTCAAAGAAATCCGTGATGCACGAGGAAAGGAGGAACACAAACATGCCCGCAAAAAGTAAATTTGTGAGGAAGTCGGAACGGGAGCTCGTGACGACGCATACCTTCGATGCGCCCCGCGAGCTCGTGTGGAAGGCGTGGACGGATCCGAAACTGATCCCTAAGTGGTGGGGGCCGAGCCGGTATTCGACCATCGTGGACAAGATGGATGTCCGGCCGGGCGGCCGCTGGCGGTTCGTCCAGCGTGACGCGGAAGGGAACGAGTTCGGGTTCCACGGCGAGTACCGCGAGGTCGTGCCGCCCAAGCGGCTCGTCGGGACCTTCGAATACGAAGGGATGCCAGGCCACGTGTTGGTCGAGACCGCGACCTTCGAGGAGATCCGCGGCAAGACGAAGCTGACGCAGAGCTCGCTGTTCCAAAACGCCGAAGATCTCGAGGGGATGCTCGCGTCCGCAATGGAGGAAGGGGCGGCCGAGACGATGGAGCGGTTCACCGAGCTGGTGACCGAGATGCAGAAGCCAGGCGCACCCGCAAAAGCCGCGGATCGCGAGCTCGTGATCGTGCGGGTCTTCGACGCCGCGCGCGCGCGTGTGTGGAAGGCGTGGACGGAGCCGGAGCGTCTCAAGCGGTGGTGGGGCCCAAGGACCTTCACGGCGCCGGTCGCGAAGATCGACCTCCGCGTCGGCGGAGCCTTTCTCTACTGCATGCGGCAGTCCGACGGCAAAGACATCTGGGGGACCGGAGTGTACCGCGAAATCGTCCCGTTGAAGCGAATCGTCTACACGGACAGCTTCGCGGACGAGAAAGGCAACGTGGTCCCGGCGACCTATTACGGAATGAGCCGCGACTTTCCGCTCGAGATGCAGGTGACCGTGACGTTCGAAGATCAGGATGGCAAGACGAAGCTCACCTTGCACCACGTCGGCATCCCGGCGGGTCCGGACCGCGACGGCGCGAACCAGGGTTGGAACGAATCCCTCGACAAGCTCGCCGAGATGCTCGCCGCGTAATCGTTCGAGAACCAAGGGGGAATCGCCGGAGTTCGAGGCTCCGGCCTCCCCCACCTTTCCCGCTTCGTTCCGCCCGTCTCCCGTGACGGCTCAGTAAATTCGCGTATTGTCGTCGGGCGGGTCCTGCGCGGCTTCCTGCGGCTCGGGCAACGGATCAGGAAGAGGATCCAGGGGCGGATCGGGGAACGGATCAGAGGGCGGGTCCGACGCGGGAGCGGGAGCCGGAGCCGAACGGGCCCGTCGCCATGACCAAACACTCAGCATGAGGGTGGCCCCCACCAACGCCAACCCGCCGACGAGCACGATGAGCGCAACAATCGCTTCGCCGGTTTTCAAGCCTACGACGACCAGGTCCAGGTGGATCTGGAGCTCGCGCCGTTGTGGAACATCCACCGCGACCACGTGATACTGGCCCGAGCCTGTCAGATTCATGGAGAACATGATATTCGTTCCGCTCTGCTCGAAGAGGGGAGCCACCGTGTTGGAGCCGTCGCGGAACGACGTGAATCCGGCGTCATCGAACACGAAGAGGTGGAAGGACTGGCCATTCAGTTCGGTGAGATTTCCGCTCAGCCGCCCCGTCCCCAAGATGCCAAAATCGTAAAGGAAGTACGCCTCGGACAGAACGACGACATTTTGCGTCGTCCGTACTGGCTGGGCCGCGCCGATTAGGGTGATCGATCCGAGGATAATCTGCAGGCTGGCGATTGCGACGAGGAAGTAGGTACGCTTCACGGGTCCGCCTCCTGGTCGCATTCGCCGCTCTTGCTCGAGAGGCCCTCCCACGCGAGGCGTGCCGTGGCGTCTGCTGTGGACCATTCCGCTCCAGCGGTTTCGGAAGCCTTCGGCTCTCGAGGGGAGAGCAATCTTCCAGGTCCGTTCCGCAGGTCGAACATCTTGCTCACGGGGTGGAAGTCGGTGGGGCGCGCGCGATGATGACAGAGATATTGTCCGTTCCGCCTCCCCGGTTCGCCAACGACACAAGGATCTCGCAGGCCTTTTGGGGATCGCTCGTCTCGACCACGACGCGATGAATGTCCTCGTCGTCCACGTGATTGATGAG
Organism: Methanobacteriota archaeon; assembly: GCA_005879045.1. Classification (GTDB taxonomy): domain Archaea; phylum Thermoplasmatota; class Thermoplasmata; order RBG-16-68-12; family RBG-16-68-12; genus RBG-16-68-12. The sequence goes on from VBLV01000004.1 coordinate 5,475, forward strand.
GCCGTCGCAGCACAGCAGGACGCTGTCCCCGGGCTCCATCGTCAGGCATCCGATGTCCGGCGTCACCTCTTCGTAGACGCCGAGGGCCATCGTGATGACGTTCTTCCGGGGATGGTGCTTCGCTTCCTCAGGTCGGAGCTCTCCGCGATCGACCATCTCCTGAACGAGGGAATGGTCCCGGGTCACCTGGAAAATCTCTCGCGCATTGATAATATAGACGCGCGAGTCACCCGCATTCACGACATGAAGGCTGCGACCATCGGCGACGGCGAGGCTCAAGGTCGTGCCCATCCCCTGGCATTCCGGATGCCGTTCCGCCTCCACGAAGATCGCCTGATTCGCGCGGGCCACGGCGGCTCCGAGGTCTCGGTAGTATGTCGCTCGCGGGATGTCCTCCTCGCTCGTCAAGAGTGGGAGGAGCGTTCGGGCCATGGTCTGGACGGCGATCCGGCTCGCGATCTCGCCGCGATTGTGTCCTCCCATGCCGTCGGCCACCATCAGGAGGAGTCGGGTTCGGGGTTCGGATAGGAACGCCATGCGCAGCTCGACCGCGAGGATGCTGTCTTCGTCGACCGGCCGGACGCGTCCCACGTTCGAGGCAAAGCCCACTTCCCCCCGGGGGGAGCGAATGATCGTATCGGACATCCTGGCGGACACTCCTTTTCCATCGGCGTTTCGCGTCATCCTTACCGGCCCCCGCGTCGTCGGCCACCCTTGAATGCGATCGTCATGTACGGCCCTCGCCCCGGCTTGTACACGAGGGCGACGACATCCCCGTCGGTCAGCTCCTCGCGTTTGAATCCCCGGATCTGTCGATAGGTCCTCCCGCCGTCGTGCGACATCGCCGTGCCGTTCAGACTCCCGAGGTCCTCGATCCAGCATCGGCCCTTCGGGTCCTTCAGGATCCGGGCGTGATGCTTCGACAGGTATCGTTCCCCATCGAGGATGCCGATCTCGGGAGGGCGCCCGAAGCCTTTCTTCGTGCAACTCTGGTCGCACGACTTGTGGTCCCGGCCGATCTCCATCGCCCGCTTGACCTTGCACTTCTTTCCCAGTACGACGAGATGCGGGAACCCGGGCGACTCCTCCGGGCCTCCGGAGATCGCTTGCGCCATGTCCTGGGCCGTCGGGAACCGTTCCTTGGGGTCGAACGACATGGCCTTCGTCACGACATCCGAAAGCCCCCGGGGCACGCTGGCCTCGAGGTCGCGAGGGGATCGGAAGAGTTCGGCCTTCCCGGCCGCAAGTTGTTTCATCGACGCTTGGGGGTCCTGTGAGGTGAGGAGGAAGAAGAGGACCGCGCCGACGCTGTACAAGTCGCTCGCCGGAGTCGCCTCTCCCAGGTTCTGCTCCGGCGCCCCCCAGCCCGGTGTGTAGATGACGGTCCCGGATCCGGTGAATTGGTGGAACTCCTTCTTCGCGGCTCCGAAGTCGATGAGGACGACCTCTCGGCGAGGGTCGAGGACGATGTTCTTCGGCTTCACGTCCCGGTGGATCACGTTCCGGGCGTGGAGGTACGACAGCGCCTCGAGGAGCTGGAGGATGTGTCGGCTCGCGGTCGTCGCATCGGCCGGCTTGTCCTTGTACCGCTCCGCGAGCGTCTCGCCTTCGAGGTGTTCCTCGACGAGACAGAACGGTCCGAGGTTGGCGCCTTCGTCCAGGTATCGGACGACCCTCGGATGGCCGGGCGAGCTGAGAGTCCGCAAGATCTCCGCCTCGATCCGAAGTCGTTCCTCGGACTGGGCGAGATCGACGCCGCTCGCTTCCTTCACGATGACGGCTTGGCCGCGCTTGGACTTGCCGACATAAATGGTCGACATGCCTCCTTCGGTCAACTTGCTGACGACCTCATAG
>VBLV01000004.1:7363-7634 GCA_005879045.1 Methanobacteriota archaeon
GTGCAGGGAAGGGAGAGGGTCATACCGTCCGCAGGCCTATCTCACCACGAACTGGAGCGTCACCAATTCCGCGACGTCGATCTCATCTTCGTCCTGGAGCTCGGTGCGACCCGTCCCGGTGACCAGGATGCGGGAGCTGCCTCGGACCAGCCAGGTCTTGTTCGTGCTGGCTTTCCGCTGCACCATCGTCGTTCCGTCTTCGACGAAGAAGCGATCGCCTTCCTGGAAGACCGTGAGATGTCCTCGCGAAATTTCGTTCGCTTGCTTCGGA
>VBLV01000005.1 GCA_005879045.1 Methanobacteriota archaeon
GCTTTCCCGACAGCTCCGGCGCCCCGATGAGTTCGCACATCCGCTCCCAGAACTTCGGTTCCACCGTCGCGACAGAGAGCCACTGGCCGTCCTTCGTCTCGTAGAGGCTGTAGAAAGGGAACGATCCGGTCAGGAGGGTTTCACCGGGCATCGGTTCTTCGCCCGTGGCCAGATACCGCGCGAGCCCGAGCACCAGCAGAGTCACGGCGGTGTCGTAGATCGAGACATCGATGAATTCGCCGCGGCCCGTGCGGTCTCGAGTCCGGAGCGATGCGAGGATCGCCAACGCCGCATTGAAGCCGCCCGCCAGGTCGGCGATCGGCACGCCCGGGATCGCGGGTCGTCGTTCGTCGAGGCTCCGGGTGACGGACAACAGGCCGGCGAGCGCCTCGAAGTTGATGTCGTGCCCCGGGAGATCTTTGTACGGCCCATCCTGGCCGTATCCCGAGAAGGAGCAGTAGATCAGCTTCGGATTCCACATCGCGAGGGCATCGTAGTCCGCGCCCAAACGAGCCATGACGCCGGGCCGGAACTGCTCCACGACGACGTCCGCGCGGCCGACGAGTTTTCGGAGGATCTCTTGACCTTCCGACGTTTTCAGGTCGACCGCGAGCGAACGTTTTCCTCGGTTCACCATCGCGAACGGATACGAGACGTCGTGGATGATCGGCGGAACCGAGCGCATGTAGTCGCCGAGTTGCGGGTCCTCGATCTTGATGACGTCCGCGCCGAAGTTGCACAGGAGCTGCGTGCAGAACGGCCCCGGGAGGAGGCGCGTGAAATCCAAGACCGTGATGCCCTCGAGGGCCGCAGGCACGGCGGCAGCAAGTCGCGGTCGCGGTATCAATCTTCGTGCACCCCGGATCTCCCCGTCGCCGTCCTTCGATACCTACGGAACCTGCGGTGGAGGAGGGGCCGGGGACTGGCTGAGGTCGAAGCAATCCGCCATGTCATCCGCGCTCGCATCGCGTTGGCGCAACGTGGAGAGGCCGAAGTTCACCTCGCAAAATTTCAACAGACTCACGTGCGAATGGAAGATGAACCGCTCCCCGGGCCACGTTCCGCCTGATACGGCCGGATCGGACCGTCGTCCATCAAATCTGATCCCCTTATCTCGCCTTCGTAATCACGGAGTAGAAAACCTTCTTATTCCGCGCGGGTCATGGTCTAGGCGGAGCTGATCGGATGCGGGAGGCCGTGATCGTCGGAGCAGTTCGGACGCCCATCGGGAGACGAGGCGGCGCCTTGAAAGACTGGCGGCCAGACGACCTCGCCGCATTCGTCCTTCGCGCCCTCGCAGACCGCACCGGGATCGAACCGAAGATTGTCGAGGATGTCGTGCTGGGCTGCGTCACCCAGGTCGATGAGCAGGGTTTGAATATCGCCCGCCTCGCGCCCCTGATCGCCGGATTTCCGGAGTCGGTGCCGGGCACGAGCGTGAACCGGATGTGCGCGTCCGGCCTGCAGGCGTTCAACTTCGCCGCGATGGAGGTCATGACGGGCCAGAACGACGTCGTCATCGCGGGCGGCGTCGAGGTGATGTCCCGCGTCCCCCTGGGCTCCGACGCCGGAGCACTCAGCCCGAAGCTGCTCGAGAAATACGAGATCGTGCAACAGGGCATCTCCGCCGACCTCGTCGCGGACAAGTACAAGATCACCCGCGAGCAGATGGACGAGTTCTCGCTCTGGTCCCACCGCAAGGCGGTCCGCGCGATTGATGAGGGCCGTTTCAAGAAGGAGATCGAACCCGTCCCCGTGTTCGACGAAAGTGGCAACAAGCGGATGTTCGACACGGACGAACACCCGCGTCGGAACACGTCGCTGGAGAAGCTCGCGTCCCTCCCGGCGGCGTTCAAGCCCGATGGCCGGATCACGGCGGGCAATTCGAGCGGCATCAACGATGGTGCATGCGGCATCCTGGTGACGACCTCGGAGAAGGCGAAGGAGCTGAATCTGGAACCGCGCGCACGGTTCGTCTCGACCGGCGTCGCCGGCACAAACCCGACAATCATGCTCGACGGCACGATCCCCGCCATCCAGAAAGCCCTGGCACGGGCCCACCTCAAGGCGGAGGACATCGATATCTGGGAGGTCAACGAAGCCTTCGCCTCCGTCCCGATCGCGACCCGGGACACGATCGGCTTCGAGGACGCGAAGCTGAACGTCAATGGCGGCGCCATTGCGTTGGGCCACCCGCTCGGCATGAGCGGCGCCCGCCTAATCACGACGATGCTCCACGAGATGGAGCGACAAGACCTCCAGTACGGCCTCGCGACGCTCTGCATCGGATTCGGAATGGGCCTCGCGACGATTCTCGAGCGGCCGACGTAGCGCATCGAGAGACGATTGGCGGCGCCCGAACGTCTTTCGTGAAGGAAGAGAATTCCGAGAGGCCTTGATTTCGGTCGGCGGCCATCAACTGGTCGTCAGCTCAATCACGCGCTCATCGACGATGAAGCGGTCGACCGCGGTCACCGTCAGGACGACCGTGTTTCCGGAAATCCCATACGTGGTCAGGGCACCGGTGGACCGGAACGCATCCGTGAACCACAGCGCCCAGGCCGCGGCGCTCGGGCTCTGGATCGTCAACGTGATCCCGTCGTACCAGTTCACCCACTGAGTGAGCAGGCAGGCGACGAAGAAGATCTGGTCGTTCACGGCCTTCCCGAGCCACGCTTGCATGTTTCCGGCCGCGACCTGCTGATTGGTCGCCGTGACCGCGGCGGATAGCTGGGACTGGGCGCTGTCCACGTTGAACTTCGCGAGGGCAAGCTTCCCGGCGCTCGCGTTCACGTCGCCCCACTGGAGGCGCGCTTGCGCTTGGTTCAGCGGTTGCCGCACCGCCGTCGCGGCGCCCGGAGTCGCAGCGCCTTGGCTCGCCCAGAATTGCACATACGCCGACGTATTGCCAACCTCCTGGGCCTGGTCGCCGAGGTCCGGTCGGATGATCGTCTGCGTGTTCGTGTTCGCGTAGAGGAACTGCGCGTTGATGAAGGCGTAGTCCGAGCCCGAAGCCGTAAAGGGGTCTCCCACGAACGTAATCAGGGTGAGTCGGAGGCTGCCCGTACCCTTGTCGCGTGGGGTGTACTCGAACGGGACTCCTTGATGGATGACGGAGCCGCCGGCCTGCGAGAGCGTGACCCCGCCCGCCTCGAGGCTCATCGTCTGGACCGGGTACTGACGGTTGCCTCGGTTCCAAACGAGGGAGCCGCTAATTGAGCTCGCGGTCGTGAGGGTGCCGCACGAGACCGATCCGGAGTAGTGATTCGCGATCTCCAGGTAGATGAACCGGATCGATTCCGCGTTCGGTGCCGCGTAGTACGTGCCGCCCGTCGTCGTCGCGATCTCTTGGAGCAGCACGCCATCGGCACCGGGGCCGAGTCCGATCGTGAAGACCGTGATGTTGTTCGCCTTCGCCCGCGCGGCCTCGAGCCGGGCTTGGGCATCGCCTCCGGCTTTGTTGGGGCAACACGTGTTGTCGCCGTCCGTCAGGAGGATGATTGCCCAGGCGTGGCTCCGGATTCCGAAGGAGATGAGCTCGTTGTTCGCCACGAAGAGTGCGGCCCCGAAGTTCGTGCTTCCGGCTTGGTCGATCGTGTCGAGATCGGCCTGCGCGCCGGTGTAGTCCGGGATACCGTTGTTGTACGCCGAGAAGAGGTGGTGCGCCGGGCCGCCGACGTTCGTCCGCGTGAGGCGCGCGACGCTGTCGAAGTCCACACTCGCGACGCGGTCCGGACGGGTGAGCCGGCCGATGTACTCCTTCGCGGCCGTGATGCGCAGCCGCGACGGATCGTTCTGCTGCATCGAACCGGAGCTGTCGATGGCGAGGATGACGTCCTGGTCCACGTGCGTGATCCGACTGTCGTGGATCGTGGGGACGTACTGCATCGTGATGTTCGCAGGCGCGACGGTGCCCGTGTTGAATTGAAGGGTTCCATCGCTCGGAGTCGAGAAAGCGGAAGAGGAAGGCGTGCCGAGCGGGATCGTGAAGGAGAACTGTCCGCCGGGGACCGCCGCTCCGACCGCGGCGTACCGAAGGTATTCGAGGGCCTGGAGGGCGGCGAAGGAGGTCTGGCGTTCGGCCGCGTACTCGCGAGCGGGGATCACGGAGATGACGGCCGCCTGGAGGAAGAGCACCGCCGCGAGCAGAGCAAAGAGAGTCGCGACTGTCGACGCGACTCCTTCCGAGTCGTCTCGGAACGAGTTCGCCATGTAGAACAGTTGCCCACGGGAAGCCCGCTTTAAATACTTGGTTCGTTCAAAATCTTTCGTGATAACCACCCGGAGGAACGGCTCTGGAAATCGATTCCAGCCATGGCGGAGTCGAGCTTCTATGGAGGCGAGTGGTTGAATTGGCTCGGATTCTCGAGCCGCACTCGACGCGGCGGTAGGACAATCCTTGACGTAAAAACCAGGCGTTGCGGGTCGGCGTGATGACTCGCAAGGCAGTATTTAGACCCTGAGCGATTGCCGCGCGATGCGGCCGCGCGGTGACGGCAAGGGGACGGGCGCATCGGCTAGGCTGAATACCTTCGACGTGACGAGCCTCGTGGTCGGCTCAATCATCGGGGCCGACGTGTATGTCGCCACCGCGATCGGGGCGCGCCTCGTCGGCCCGTCGTCTTTGCTGGTCTGGGTCCTGGCGGGAGCGATGGCGATGGTGATCGCCCTCTCCTTCTCCTATTGCGTAATGATACTGCCAAGGGTCGGCGGACCCTATGCCTATGTGAAGGCGGTCGCGGGACCGTTCCCCGGATTCATCGTCGGATGGGGTCTCCTGCTCGCGGAGTGGTTCTCCCTCGCCGTCTTCCCCGTCGCGTTCACCCAGTACTTCCTGGCGCTCGACCCGGGAATCGACGACCTGGGCAAGGCCGTCTTGAAGGCCGTCTTCATCGCGATCATCCTGCTCACGAACCTCGTCGGGATCAAGGCCGCTGGACGCGTGAACGATGTCTTGACGGTCGCGAAGCTGTCGCCGCTCCTACTGATCGTCCTCGGAGGATTCGCCTTCGTGGCCCTTCAGCCGGGCCAGTTCGCAGGAAACCTCGTCCCGTTCTTCACCGGCGACGTCTCCGCCTTCGGCCGGGCGCTCGTCCTCATCTTCTGGGCGTACGCAGGATTCGAACTCTCGACGTTGCCCACGGACGAGGTGATCCAGCCGAGGAAGACGATCCCGCGGGCGATCCTCATGGGCATGGTGATCGTGATTGCCTTCTACTTCCTCACGAACTTCTTCGTCATCGGAACCGTCGGCAGCGGCGCGCTCGGTGCATCGAGCAGTCCGCTCGTCGACGCGGCTCGGGCGACGTTCAGCTCCCCCGCGCTCCTGACATCCGTGATCGTCCTGGTCGTCGGTGTGGGCGCGCTGTTGTCGATCACGGGAGCCGATGAATCGGGGACGGTCGGCACGTCGCGGTTGGCCTACGCCATGTCGATCGATGGTTTGCTCCCGGAGGTGTTCAGTCGCAAACAGAAGCGGTCCCACACCCCGTACCTCGGGCTGATCATCCTCTGCGTGACGGCGTATGTCGCGAGTCTGATGGGCACCTTGGCCGATCTGATCAGCTCGGCCGTGTTCCTCCTCGCATTTGTCTACTTCGCGACTTGCCTATCTACGATCTTCCTGGAGCGCAACCATCCGAGGCTCTCGAGCGAACTTCGCTGGAAGGTCGCCATCCCGGTGGTCGGGATGTTCTTCTCCGTCGTCCTCATCGGGCTCGTCTCCCCGCGGCTGATCGGGATCTCGCTGATCCTTCTTGCGATCGGCATCCCGATCTACGCGTTCTTCTCTCCGCAGAAGGAACTCGTGGAACTGAAGGACGCGTTCTGGTCCGCGGAGGCGGTCTCCCGCAGGGCATACCAGCAGGGGCAGCGGTTCCTCGCGTATCCGTTGCGGGCGATCAAGAGGGTCATGCGGAGGCGTCCCGCCTCTTAGCGGACCTTGAGTTTCGGCCAGTCCTCGAGGACCGCGTGGGCCCCGTTGTACCCCGGAGCGCCGCTCACCCCGCCTCCGGGATGCGTGCCGGCGCCGCACAAGTACAGCCCCTGCACCGGCGTGCGGTAATTCGACCAACCGGGCACCGGCCGGAACGAGAAGAACTGGTCCGGTCCCATCTCCCCGTGTGACTGGTGCGCTTCCGTCAGCCCGAAGCGACGCTCCAGGTCGAGCGGCGTGATCACGTTGCGGGCGAGGATCGCCTTCGGGACGTTCGGGGCGTACTCGGAGAGCGTCTCGATCACGCGGTCCCCGTACGGCTCCCGGAGTTCGTCCCACGAACCCGCCGCGAGGTGGTACGGACTGTACTGAACGTAGATCGACAACGTGTGCCTCCCGGGCGGCGCGACGGACGGGTCGAGGACGCTCTGCGTCACGACCTCGAGCCAGGGATGCTTGGAAGGTCGTCCGTACTTCGCGTCGAGAAACGCGTCCTCGACATACTCGATGGAGGGGCCGATGTATGTGCTTCCCCGATGGTGGGGACCGGGTGTGTCATCGGCCGCGGCCCACCGGGGCAGCTCGGACAGGGCGCAGTTGACTTTCATCGCGGCCCCGTGCATTTTGATGGCGGCGACGGCACGACGGAATTCGACGGGCAGGTAATCCGGTTCCACCATCTGGAGGAACGTGCGTTTCGGATCTGCGGTCGAGACGACCGCCTTGGCGTCGATCGTTCGGCCACCTTGGAGTCGAACTCCGACCGCGCGTCCTTCGAGGACACGAATCCGCTCGACCGGAGAGCGGAGGAGGACTTCCACGCCGCGGGCGCGTGCGGCGGCTGCGAGGGCGTCGGGCAATGCGCCCATCCC